>JAZFSW010000062.1:0-3857 GCA_036446375.1 Desulfobacterales bacterium
AGGGGAACGCAGAGAATTGTCTTCTGGGAACACAGACACACCACCCATATTGCAAGAGGGAAGTGCGTATGAGATTGAAGTTTATTGTCTGCAAAGCCATACAACGGGAGGCCTATCACTGTGCCGCCCGGTCTGTTAATGTTGTCGATGTCGTTATCATGCCTCAGGGCCTTCACAATGAACCGGATAAGCTGCGCAGCGCGGTGCGAGCTGAAGTGAATCAGACAAACGACGTGCAGGATCGCCCGTATGATGCGATATTGCTCGGCTATGGCCTGTGCAGCAACGGCATTGTTGATATTGAGGCAACGAAGATACCTGTTGTTGTCCCCCGGGGGCATGATTGCATTACGTTGCTTCTCGGGTCAAAGGAACGATATCAATCGTATTTTGACAGTCATCATGGCATATACTGGTACAGTTCCGGCTGGATTGAGAACTCGCTCATGCCGGGCAAAGAACGCTACGAACAGACCCTGCGCCATTACAAGGAAAAGTATGGCGACGATAATGCTGACTACCTGATGCAAATGGAGCAAGGCTGGTTCAAAGAATATTCATGGGCCACCTTCATCGATTGGGGCCTCACGGATTCTGAGAAGCATCGCAAATATACCAAGGAATCTGCAGATTACCTGAACTGGAATTACGAAGAACTGAAAGGCGATGGCGCTCTGCTTCAGAAACTGGTGGATGGCCATTGGGACGATAGCCTCTTTCTCGTGGTGAAGCCGGACGAGAGGATATTGGCAGATGTAAACCATAGCGGCATCATAAAGGCGGGATGATTCTGTTGAAACAGGGCCCTTGAATCCAGAAGATAAACGACCGTGGAAGACCGGACCGCGAATTCCCCAAGAAGAGTAGTGTAAACCCCAAGGAGGTTTGAAGAATGAGTAAACTGACTGAAGACCCGAGAATCGATCCGAGAATCAAAGCGTTGTTCGGTGCATTGGAATTACCCGACGCAGAAAACACGAGCAGTCGCGAGGAACTGCTGGCCCAGGCCAATTCTGCCGAAGCCATCGCTGCACGCGAAGGGCTGAAGATGTTTCTGGATGCCAGTGACACCGAAGAGATCGCACCCTCAACGGGGCTATCCATCAGCACCAAAACCGTCACATCGGAACCCGACGGCAACACCATTAACATTCAGTTCATCCGCTCGGAGGGGCAGGAGATCCAGCCGTGCGTTTACTACATCCATGGCGGCGGCATGCAATCGATGTCCTGCTACGACGGCAACTACAAGGCCTGGGGCAAGATCATCGCGCAACAGGGAGTGGCCGTTGCCATGGTCGACTTCCGAAATGCCTTGACCCCATCCTCGGTGCCGGAAGTTGAGCCCTATCCTGCTGGTTTGAACGACTGCGTATCGGGTCTGAAGTGGGTTGCGGCCAACAGCAGCGAGCTTGGCATCGATTCCGGCCAGATCATCATCGCCGGTGAAAGTGGCGGCGGAAACTTGACCCTGGCTACCGGATTGAAACTGAAACAGGACGGACACCAGCACCTGATCCAGGGACTCTATGCGCTGTGTCCGTATATCGCTGGTATCTGGCCGCTTGAGGAAAATCCATCATCAACCGAGAACAACGGCATTCTGCTGGATCTGCACAACAACAACGGGGCGATGGCCTACGGCATCAAAGAACTGGAGAATCGCAATCCGCTGGCATGGCCCGGTTTCTGCACCGGCGAGGACGTTCGCGGCCTGCCGCCGACAATGATCAGCGTAAACGAGTGTGATCCGCTGCGTGACGAGGGCATCAACTTCTACCGCCTGCTGATCGCCGAAGGTGTACCGGCAAGATGCCGGCAGGTGATGGGTACCATTCACGGCACGGAGGTATTTCCAATGACCTGTCCGGAAACAAGTCGCGAGACGGCGCGCAGCATTGCAGATTTTTGCAGCGGGGTCACACGGCCGTCCTGAATACGACGCCCTGATACCGGTGATGGTATCAGGGCTCATGCCGGCAATGCGGTCAAGGCTGTTAGTCAAGCACCTTCCGGATGGTGTTAGCAGAGGGGAATCTCACTTTGTGGCACAAGTACCGACAAGCATCCGGGCATTCAGGACAAGGGGTCGGGATGCCTATCGACGAGATCGAATTGGTGGGTGGCCTGTTACAACAGGCCTTGGAGCATCTCACAGTTACGGCACAAGGTCATCATCTCCGGACGGCCTTCATCCATACTGACGGCACAAATGCTGGCGTTCATGAACCAGGAGAGTTGACCCACCCTCAGTTCCCATGCGGGGCACGACAATCTTTGCTCGGGAGAACACCCGTTGACCTGCCAATAGGATTTCTTGTATCCACTCTTGCCTCGCTCCATTGAGGTTAGCGAAAAGAGTTGGCGCTCCACATGGGTGGGTACGGATCGCACTCCCTTTTCGTAGCTGCGGATGGTTCTCGGGGACACGCCCAAAAGATGAGATAGCTGCCTCTTTGTTACGCTCAGTCCTTTCCTCATGTTGGCAAACTCCACATTATCCATGATTAAATCTCCTTTCGTAATGTTGAAGACCGAATCTCCATGAGGGACAAGCGCTTTCATCTGCTCCTATTCCATGAATGCCTCAACATCGCACGGCATGTCAAGCATTATGTTTGATAATTATGTATTAATACATGCGAATGGGGTTCAGAGCGTTGCCATAAGAGCGGCTAGGGCCGTTCTTGTCCCAGTTGCCAAGTGTGAAGTGCCTAAAGTGAGCTGAAGTGAGCTAGAGAGTGGCGTCGCTTCGCTCCACCAATCATACAAATGCCCTGCGCTGAAAGCGCAATCCTCAACTTTAGCTCACTTTAGTGCACTTTAGTTCACTTAGAACTGTCCGCATCATCCGGCGCCGGCATAGCCAGAACCAGATGGCCCCCCCCAAAGGACGGGGTCTTATTCGGGTTTGATGCCGGTAATGCGACTCAGGGATCCGGGTATGAATGCGTTGATCGTCACGTTGACAAACCCGGCATTTTCCAGGTACGTCTACACCTCTTTTTCAGAATGGGATCGGCCTTCGCTCCCGGCGAAGACCTCGGCGATCCCCCAGAGGGAGGGGCCCAATGGTCCTCCCTTTTCCTCGTCCAGCGCTTCTCCCACCAGATGATACTCGCCCCCCGGTTTCATGGCCTCAAGTCCCTTGGTGAATATCGACGTCAATCGCTGGGCGCTGTACTGGGGCAGGTTGCTGGCCTGGATCATAATATCTGCGCCGGTGGGAAAGGGGTCCTTGGTGAAGTCACCGGGATGGGTGGTTATGCTGTCCGACAGTTCCCATTGGGCTATGAACTCATCCGCGACACGACACGTAGGCTCCAAATCGAACACGATGGCTTTCAGATGGGGGTAGCGCTGAAGCGCGGAGATGCAATAGGCACCGGAGCCGCCGCCGATATCCAGGATCAGAGACCGGCTGCTCATGTCAACATCCCTGGCAAATCGCATGCCCGCTCCCAGCCCGACGCTGTAGGTTGCTTCATGCAGCGCTTTGGCCTTGTCATAGGTGTAGTCTTCATATCCACCGAGAACCGAAGGCGGCTTCTTTGATCTGAGGAGTGTGGCCAATTCCTTCCATCCATCAAAATCCCGTTTCTGAGAGAGCAACCAGGGACCGGCATAATTGCGTTTGCCTTTGACCAGGAATTTCTCTACATCAGGGGCATTGCTGTAATCCGGGCCGTTCTTAACCAAGAGACCCATCCCTGTGCAAGCGGAAACCAGGCGATTGGAATTGAGCACGGTGATATCCAGAGTTTCAGATATCT
Source organism: Desulfobacterales bacterium (assembly GCA_036446375.1). GTDB lineage: Bacteria > Desulfobacterota > Desulfobacteria > Desulfobacterales > JAZFSW01 > JAZFSW01. The sequence goes on from JAZFSW010000062.1 coordinate 3,774, forward strand.
CCTCTATGGTAGCAGTGCCCGCGGAGATCTTGCTGAACAGGTCCAGCTCGACGGCTGCCAACAGCACACCGGCGGTCTTGTGGC
>JAZFSW010000063.1:0-2734 GCA_036446375.1 Desulfobacterales bacterium
GGCACTACAGTTTCAAAATTCCGGTAGTCATTGAGGGAATCAAAGGTACGAAAAATATCGATGCCATTGATACAGGCCCTTTCCACGAAGGCCCGGGCAACATCATCGGCATAGTTGCGGTATCCCACGAGATTCTGACCCCGCAGCAGCATGGAAAACGGGGTCTTCTTGATATACTGTTTCAATGTTCTCAGCCGGTGCCATGGATCCTCATTCAAGAAGCGATGCATGGTGTCAAACGTCGCCCCTCCCCATACTTCCATGGCCCAGAAACCAACTGCATCCATCCTTTCAGCTACGGGAATCATATCTTCAGTTCTACCCCGGGTAGCAAAAAGCGATTGGTGACCATCGCGGAAGGTTAAGTCCTGAATCTTTACCGGATGTGCTGCTGCCGGCCTGTTCTTGTCGTAATTCATCGCCGTTGTTTCTACAGGCGTATCATCGTTCATCTCAATGTGTCCTTTTAATGAGAACGAAAGGTTTACCCGACGACGTCTCGACGAGCTTCTAAGTATCACAAAAGGTCTCCACACGGGGATCGGTGTGTATGTATTAACAGAAGGTTGTCATGGTAAGATCCCAATGTCTCAAAAACATAAAACCCCGGCTCTCCATCTGAGAAACAGGGCTCATTGTCATCGGCTCATCGGCGTTCCCTCTCTAAAGGGCTAGACAATCATTTCAACAATTTGATAACGTCAATCATAGCACATTCTCGGTCATTTGTAACGCGAAAACCTTCGTGTGGGTAGTAAGTGACACAATGTATCAGAGGGAAGGAATCAGGGGAAAGGACTGAGGGCTCGGGACTGAGAAGGGGGACAAGGGCAAAGATTGGTCCACAGACCCGCCCGCCTCGACTGAGCGAGAGCGATGTCGGGCAGGTTACACGGATTATCGCAGATTAGGGAAAAATAAGGCAAAAGGCAGAAGGCAATAGGGAGAACGGACTGGGGCTGAGTTAAGGTTTGCCTCTATCAAATTTTCCGAATTTGAGAAAATGAATGACCTGAGAGATCACGCGTTCATTTTTCATCAGAAACGGGTGGGCGGCCGGCACGGTCATGAAATCGGTCATGCCTTCAACTTTCGTATTTTCCACAGACACCTTCCCATCATCCGGGTTTGGCAATAGTGCGGACAGTATCAGATTGATGCTCCTTTTCCCTGCGATGATACCCAGCTCAAAATCCACCGTGCCCAGGAATTTTGGGATATCAGAGACTTTCGTGCCAAGCTGCGTTCCGGCCGGTCCATTGATGAATTTGAAACCGGGAACATCCTTGAGTGTATCGACAACCTCAGACCCCTGATTGGGGGGGCCTAGCATCACAACACGATTCAGTTCGGCAATATCGTTGTGCTTCAGGTAGTACCTCACCAGTATACCTCCGAGAGAATGCGTGACAAAACTTATCCGGCGTGCCCCTTGATTCCGGCATCGATCAATGCCCTCTTCGATGGCAAGAGGGGCCAGTTTCTCGATGGCCATATCCCTTGAGGGGTAATCGATGTTTTCCACGACAAAGCCTTCGGCGGCCAGATCTATCGTTAACTGGGTCATCGAGCCGGCCGTACGGGCAAGGCCATGTAAAAGGATGACACATTCTTTGGCGTGAGTGGTTACGCTGGAAAATACGCAGAAGAGAATCGAGAACAGGATGAGCCGGGTGATATACCTGAACGAGGCGCACGAGATGGATTGGATGGATTGATGCTTCATTGTCCTGGCTTTCCCGGTTTCAGGTGCGGGATCTCATCTCACAGGCAAGGGGCGTTGCGTTGCTGCCGATCGGTCTTGCCATGGGGACTGTCGGGTAAATGGAGATGACATCACCTCCCCATGGTTACCATCACCCCGGGATTCTCAGTCTTCCGGTATCCCCCCCTCATCTGTTTCATCCTTCAGGTCAGCAAAGATCTCGGCGTCCTGGAATTGAAGCTCGTGCAACGCGTAGTAGATGCCCCGTTTGGCCATCAGTTCCTCGTGGGTGCCGATTTCCCGAATGACTCCGTGGTGCAGCACCAGTATCCGGTCGCACTCGCGGATGGTCTGCAATCGATGGGCGATGATAATGGAAGTTCTCCCCTCCGTAAGCTTCTGGAGCGCATCCTGGATGATAAGTTCTGTTGTGGTATCAATACTGGCGGTCGCCTCATCAAGAACCAGGATCTCCGGGTCAGCGGCAAGGACCCGGGCAAACGCAAGCAGCTGTCTTTGCCCCTGGGACAGTGAGCGGCCCCGTTCACCGAGCTCCGAATCGTAGCCACCTTCCAGTTCCTGGATGAACGGGTCTGCATTGACCACCCTCGCAGCCCATTCTGCACGCTCATCGCTGATATTCGGATTATTCAGCGTAATGTTTTCCCGAATCGTACCGGAGAAGATATGGAAATCCTGCAATACCACACCCACCCGTTCCCGAAGCTCCTGACTGGCGATCTGGTTGACATCAATGCCGTCGAGGAAAATCATGCTGTCGGCAAAATCATAGAACCGAACCAATAGCCGGATGAGGGTACTCTTTCCGGAACCGGTAGGACCCACGATGGCCAGCTTTTCACCCGGTGCTATCGTAAAAGATACATCCTTGAGGACAGGGTCATCCTCATAGTATCCGAAATTCAGGTTGCGGAACGCCACCTCACCCTTGAGCCTCTCAGGAAGCTCAGCGGGGTTCTCCGGTTCATGCAATTGCTCGTCCCAGTCCAGCGCCTGGAAGATGCGTTC
>JAZFSW010000064.1:0-11145 GCA_036446375.1 Desulfobacterales bacterium
CTACAATTTACCAGAACACGATGAAGAGGATTTTCAGAAGAATAGATGAGCGAACCCAGACCCGATATGGAAGAGGAGGTCCTGTCCGAAACCGAGGATGACGTCGATGAGCCGTCGATGTATAGCGTGTTTCTGCACAATGACGATTACACGACAATGGAGTTTGTCGTGGAGGTACTGATAACGCTCTTTAAGAAATCCATAGAAGAGGCGACGGCTATCATGCTGAAAGTGCACCAGGAAGGATCCGGCCTCTGCGGCGTGTATACCTTTGAAGTAGCTGAAACCAAGGTCGATTCCGTTGAACATCTGGCGCGGGAGGAAGGTTTTCCGTTAATGTGTACCATGGAGAGAAACTGACGTTATGATCAGCAAGAAACTGAGCACGATCCTTGGATTGTCCGTAATGGAGGCCAAGAAGCGAAGACATGAGTATGTAAGCATAGAACATATTCTTTTCGCCATCCTTCGCGACACGGAAGGAATTGAAATACTGGAAAACTGCGGGGGAAATGTCCAGAACCTGGATAGCGCTCTGGAGAATTTCTTCAGCGAGCAGATCGAGTTGATTCCCGAAGAAAGTGAATATGTGTTCCGGCAGACCGTGGGATTCCAACGGGTGCTGCAGCGTGCGGTAAACCATGTCCGGTCTGCCGAAAAACAGGAGGTTTCCGTCGGGGACATCCTTGCATCCATCTTTCAGGAGAAGGATTCCCATGCAGCATTCTTCCTTTCCGAAGAGGGCATCAGCCGTCTGGACATCCTGAATTACATTACCCATGCGGTCTCCCGAAACCTGATCGACGGGGACACGGAGGGGTATGCAAAGACCGGTGGAAAGAAGCAGAAAGAACAGCAGAACCCGCTGGAAGCCTTCACCGTAGACCTGGTTGACAGTGCCGCCCGGGGCGATATCGATCCCCTTATCGGCCGAGATCTTGAGTTGGAGCGCACCGCACAGGTGCTGTGTCGAAGACGGAAAAACAACCCGATCTATGTGGGGGATCCGGGCGTGGGAAAAACCGCAATGGCCGAGGGACTGGCCATCAAGATCCATGAAGGGTCCGTGCCGGATATGCTTAAGGATTTTCGCATCTATTCCCTGGATCTTGGCGGGCTGCTGGCCGGAACGAAATTTCGTGGGGACTTTGAGAAGCGCCTGAAAGGGGTCCTGGCGGAATTGAAGAAAAAACCCCATGCGATTCTCTTTATTGATGAGATCCATACCATCGTGGGTGCCGGGGCAACCAGCGGCGGCTCCATGGACGCCTCCAATATTCTCAAACCGGCCCTTGCATCGGGTGAGCTGCGGTGCATCGGTTCCACCACCTATGAGGAATATAAGAATCATTTTGAAAAGGATCGTGCCCTTGCCCGGCGATTTGAAAAGGTCGAGATATCGGAACCTACCGTTTCGGAAACGGTGAAGATATTGAAAGGGTTGCGATCCTACTATGAAGATTACCATGGGATACGATACACCGATCAGGCTCTCAAAGCGGCTGCAGAACTATCCGAGAAGTACATCAACGATCGCTATCTTCCGGACAAAGCCATTGACGTCATCGATGAGGCCGGGGCCTTTGTACAGCTTTCCGGTCGCTCCCGGCGTAAGCGCATCCACCCGTCGGACATCGAGAAGATTATCGCCAAAATGGCAAAGATACCGGCAATAAAGGTATCCACCTCCGATAGAATAAAGCTGGGGACCCTGGAAGCGCAATTGAAGGAAGTGATCTTCGGCCAGGAGGAGGCGCTTTGCTCCCTGGTTACAGCGATCAAACGGTCCCGGGCCGGGTTGGCCATACCGGGCACACCCATCGGCTCTTTCCTATTCACCGGACCCACTGGTGTCGGGAAAACAGAGGTGGCCCGTCAGATATCATCGATTCTCGGCGTGGAATTTATCCGCTATGACATGAGTGAGTATATGGAGAAACATGCCGTAGCCCGCCTGATCGGTGCCCCCCCCGGCTATGTGGGTTTCGAACAGGGAGGCATACTGACAGACGGCATTCGAAAACATCCCTACAGCGTTCTGTTGCTCGATGAAATAGAGAAGGCCCATCCGGATCTTTACAATATATTGCTCCAGGTGCTGGATCATGCCACCCTGACGGACAACAGTGGGAAGAAAACCGATTTCCGCAATGTTATCGTCATCATGACATCAAATGCCGGGGCCCGGGAGATGAGTACCCAGGCGATTGGTTTTGGTGAGAAGAACTATGATGCAGCGTCAAAAGGCAAAAAGGCCATCGAGTCCTACTTCAGTCCTGAATTCAGAAACCGGCTGGACGACATTATTACCTTCAGTGCATTGTCCGTAGAGATCATGGAACGGGTCGTTGAAAAATTCATCAGCGAGTTAAACGGGCAATTGTCGGCAAAGAAAGTGACCCTTTCCATCTCATCGGATATGCGGCGATGGCTTGCCGCCAAAGGACATGACCCCCGCTTCGGTGCACGCCCTCTGGCACGGGTCATACAAAAGGAGATTAAGGACAGCCTTGCCGATGAGCTCCTTTTCGGACAGCTTGAAAATGGCGGCAGCGTTTCTGTCGACCTCAAGGATGATCAACCGGTTTTCACCTATCGCGAGAAGTAACCGGTTCCATATGAGCGGCGCCTCTGGCCAAGAAACGGCCGGTCTGATCGAGAAAGAAACTGAACAAGAAACGCATTTCTCTGAAATGCTTGGATCCTCTCGCAAAGGCGCAAAGAAAAGACCTTAAATATTAGTGTGTTACCTCTGTGTGCTCTGTGAGAGACAGAAATGTAGTTTCATATGAGTCGTTCCATCTCCCCCCCGTCACACGCGTGACAAGACATGCCGGCCCGCTATCGACTTCGCCTCCGCACAAGCCGGGCAGGCACGCACCATTGCCTTCAAGGATCGGGTCATGCCTGTTTTTCGCTTAAACAATACCATTGAATTCCCCTCACCGGAGCTTGCCTCGGATATTGGCTTGTTGGCTGTCGGCGGTGACCTGAGCCAGGAGCGACTCCTTCTGGCTTATCGAATGGGGATATTCCCATGGTTTTCAGAAGATGAACCGATCATGTGGTGGTCTCCCGACCCCCGCCTTGTTCTCTATCCGGAAGAGATCCGGATTTCAAAATCATTGAAGAAAACCATCGATAGAGGGACCTTCACCGTCACCCGCGACGGCGCATTTGATGCGGTTATACGGGGATGTGCGGAGATCCGGCGGAAGAATGATGAAGGCACATGGATACTGACAGAGATGATTGACGCTTACAAACAGCTCCATGCATCCGGTGTGGCCCACTCCGTTGAAGCCTGGCACGGGGGGGAGCTGGCCGGTGGGCTCTATGGTATCGCGTTGGGCGGGTGTTTTTTCGGTGAATCCATGTTTTCGAAAATCACCGATGCGTCCAAGGTGGCCTTTGTCGCACTCGTCGAGCACCTGCGGACACAATCCTTCCACCTGATCGATTGCCAGGTGGCCACGGGTCATCTGAAACGCTTCGGCGCACGGGAAATACCCAGAAGCGAGTTCCTGTCTCAACTAGATCCATCACCGGGGGGAAGGCAGGAAACCCGTCCGCAATTCTGATCATCTCAGAGCCAGAGGGGGCCGTGCTGTAGGAATTACACGACGCCGGCTAAACCCGATTGATCATGGACGCCACATAACCCGCGCCAAACCCGTTATCGATGTTGACCACAGCCACATTGGAGCTGCAGCCGTTTAACATGGCAAATAGAGCCGTTATCCCACCCAGGCTCACCCCATAGCCGATACTGGTCGGCACGGCGATGACCGGGCGGCTCACCATCCCCGCAATAACACTGGGCAGTGCCCCTTCCATGCCGGCAACCACAACAAGCACCTTTGCCTGATCAATAAGCGCTTTGTGGTCAAATAGCCGATGAAGACCGGCAACCCCCACATCAAAAACCGATTCGGCGTTGTTGCCCATGGCTCTGGCGGTCAGCAACGCCTCCCTTGCCACCGGGATATCGGAGGTGCCGGCTGAAAGCACAAGGATCAACCCTTCGCTCTGAACGGGAACAGGCTGTTTTTCCCAGACAATCATCCGGGCATCGTCATGGTATATGGCATCGGGAAAACGCGCCAGAACCTCTTCGGCTTTCTGCGAATCTACCCGTGTAACCAGGACAACATTTTCCTGCGACATCATTCGCTCCATGATCCCCAGAATCTGAGCGGTGGTCTTTCCCTCACCGAAAATGACTTCCGGAAATCCCTTGCGAAGGGATCGATGATGGTCTATATGTGCATAGTCGATATCCTCGAAAGGGATATGCATAAGCTTGCGGGCGGCCTCATCCACCGATGTCTGTCCCGCCGCTACCCCCTGCAGAAGCTGGTTTAGGGCATCCTGGTCCATATGATTAATGTCTCCTTAGTTCTGTAAAGATGATCATGGTTGAATGGGTTCTGTCCATTGCCTCAACTGAAATGGCACCATAGACCAAAAGGGGCGACCCGGTCAATATGATCCTTGGGCTGCAGATCTACCATCGCCCTCAATCCATGGGAAGAAATAAGAAATGAAAATTGTCGCCTTAATCCCGTCCCGGTATGGATCGACCCGGTTTGCCGGAAAGCCGCTGGCCCAAATTGCCGGAAAATCGATGATCAGAAGGGTCCATGAAAATGTAACCAAGGCTGAAGGGCTGACCGATGTTGTGGTAGCCACCGATGATAAGCGTATTGCCGACGCGGTCATGGCATTCGGGGGAAAGGTGGTCATGACCGGAATAGAGAACCGATCCGGAACAGACAGAGCCGCCGATGCGGCCGAACAGATGGGACTGGCGCCCGAGGATATTGTGGTTAATGTGCAGGGCGATCAACCCCTTCTCAATCCCCGGTGTATCGATGCTTTGATCGCACCCTTTTCCGGCTTACCGGATCTTGACATGACGACATTGGCGTTTAAGACCATTGATAAAAGGGAGATAGCCGATCCCAAAGATGTCAAAGTCACCTTTGACCATCAGGGGTATGCCCTCTATTTTTCCAGATCACCGATACCCGTCGCCCGGGATGCATCCACTGCGTTTGACACCTATAAGCACCTCGGTTTCTATGCCTATAAAAAACGATTTCTCGATACGTTCAGCCGCCTGCCCGAGGGAAAACTCGAAGCCATCGAAAAACTGGAGCAACTTCGGGTCCTGGAACATGGGCATCGAATCCTTGTGGTCATCACACCCTATGATTCACCGGAGGTGGATCTGCCCGAAGACATCCCCAGGATTGAAGGGATCCTCGCAGAAACAGGTGGGGCTTAGATTCGTTCGCGATTCTCGTCGTCCCGGCAATGGCCCTCAGTCGATATCCTGCTCAATGATGGTTCCCGGTCTGGGAGCAGCAGGTGTTTGGGCGGGCGTATCGGCAGGGGTGGAAATGGGTCTGGGTACCGGGGAAGCCACCTTGCCGGGAGGTGTTCGGGGAGAAGATTCGATTTCCGGCGGGGTACCCTCTATCCTGCTGATCTTCTTCTGAACAGCCCGGAGTCTCTCTTTCAGTGTCTTTTCAACCCTATTGAGTTTCCTCTGAAACGTTTTTTGCCGGTCTTCCACCAACACGGCCAGGGCTTTAAGTTCTTTGCTTAGCCCCCCATCGGTTTCTTCCTGCCGATCCAAGGCTTCCGTGATCCGGCCCAATTCTCCTTCGAGGGTGCCATCAAGAGCCCTTATCTCTTGTGACAGGGTTGCGACGTCCCGTTGCAGACCGACAATCGACGCGTTGATTTTCGAAACAGAGGAGGATACCGTCTTCTTGGAGGCTTTGGCGGCATTGATGCTATTGGCCCTTTTCCGGTTCTTTTCTACTTTCCCCTTCAAGCTACCGATGGCCTTGTCAATGTCATCGAGCTTTTCGGTAAAGCTTTCTTCGTGTGTTTTGTTTTCAAGGGACAGCGCGCTCAAACGGGAATCCATCACATCTGAGAGTTTCTGTACTTCTTCGGCTTCAGAAATAAATGTGGTGTCTACATCTTTCTTCATATTCAGATAAGCAAAGAGGAGTAATGCCCCGAATAGACAGGGGATAAGAACAGTTATGATAGTAACACGCTGGCTTAACTTTGAAATCCGCAAATCCCCGACCTGCTCCTCATACTCGGTATCCGCGTCTTCCTCGTCGTTGCTCATCTTAAATCCAGAGGATTCCATATCATCCATGATGATCTATTCCCATTCAATGGTGCTGGGTGGTTTTGAACTGATATCATAAACCACGCGGTTGACGCCGTTTACCTCATTGATGATCCGATTGGATATCTTTCCGATGAGAGGAAAAGGCAGCTTGGCCCAGTCAGCAGTCATGGCATCCCTGCTGGTAACCGCCCGGATGGCAACAGCACTCTCATATGTCCGACGATCGCCCATAACCCCGACACTTTTCACCGGCAGGAGAACGGCAAAGGATTGCCATAGCTTTCGATAGTATCCGCTCCTTCTTATTTCATCCATAAGAATCGCATCCGCTTCTCTCAAAACAGACAATCGCCGCCGGGTGACAGCCCCAACGATCCTAACGGCAAGACCCGGTCCCGGGAAGGGCTGTCGCCAAACCAGTTCTTCGGGAAGGCCGATCTCTTTTCCCAGCCGGCGGACCTCATCCTTAAAGAGAAGTTTCAGCGGCTCCAGGAGGGTCAATTTCATTCGCTTGGGAAGCCCCCCAACATTGTGATGGGATTTTATCACAGCCGTCGGCCCGCCAAAAGCGGATCGAGATTCGATAATATCCGGGTACAAAGTGCCCTGGGCGATGAAATCGGCACCCTGGATCTTCTTTGCCTCCGCTTCAAAAATCTTGATGAAGACACGACCGATAATCTTTCGCTTCTTCTCCGGATCCCGAACATCAACCAGTTCATCGAGAAAGAGCTTTCGGGCGTTAACAAACCGTATATTCAAATCAAGGTGGCGTTTCAGGGTTTCTTTCAGATTATTCCCTTCGTTTTTTCTGAGGAGACCGTTGTCAACGAAGATACAGGTGAGGTTCTTACCGATGGCCCGGTGAATCAACACGCCGGCCACCGACGAGTCGACCCCTCCGCTTAAACCGAGAATAACCTTCCTGGATCCAACGGTTTCTCTGATCTGCTCGATAGATGCCTTCGCATAGGATTTCATTGTCCAGGATTGTTTGCACCGACAGATATCCAGCAGGAAATTCCGGATCATCTGCTTGCCTCTGGGGGTGTGTTCGACCTCAGGATGAAACTGGAGACCATAAAGCCCCCGTTTCTTACAGCCCACCGCAGCAATCCGTGTATTTTCCGTAGATGCGGTTATGCTGAACCCTTCGGGCAGTCGCGTAATTGAGTCGCCATGGCTCATCCAGCATTTGGTGCTTTTCGCCACCCGGGTAAACAGGCCCTGCTGTCGTCGGATATTCAGTTGGGCAAAACCATACTCCCGTCGATCCGCCCGCTTAACGGTGCCCCCCTGCTGGGCGATCATAAAGTGCATGCCATAGCAGATGCCCAATACCGGAATGCCCAGGCCAAAGATCTTCTTATCTGTTTTCGGACTCTCCTTTTCATAAACACTTGCCGGTCCACCGGACAAGATAATACCCTCCGGGTTGAGCTGTTTAATCTCAGCAAGGCTCGTATCCGGAGGCACAATCTGGCAGTATACATGCGCCTCTCGCACCCGGCGAGCGATGAGCTGGTTGTATTGGGATCCGAAATCGATAATCAATATCATACACGCCCTCGTAGCATTTGGTGCCTATGAAATATGGTTGCCCGGTTGCAGCACATCATCTTTGGCCACGCAGAGCAAAGACTTTGCACAACCGGGTTGAATATGTTAGAGACGGCGGGAAAAGTCAACTTTATTCTCAAACGTCAAGACACAAGCGTGTCGTCGTTTTACCATCACCACAAGACGGTGAACGGAGGATGAATAACCGATGTACGATTGCAGTCACCTGAGAAAAGGTCTGAAAATCGAAATTGATGGGGATCCTTACACAATCCTACAGTATGATTTTGTTAAGCCCGGAAAAGGACAGGCCCTCTATAAATGCAAATTGAAAAACATGGCTACAGGGGCCCAGTTCGACCGGACATTCCGGTCCGGCGACAAGTTCAATGAGGCAAATCTTGAGGAACTTGAAATGGAATATCTGTATTCAGACCGCAGTGGATATTGCTTCATGAATACATCGACCTACGATCAGGTGTTTCTCGGTGAGGATCAGGTAGGAGAGTCGAAGAACTTCCTTAAAGAAAACACCACCTGCGATATTCTGTTTTTTGAGGAAAGACCGATCAGCCTGACACTGCCCTTCTTTGTCGAACTGAAAATCGTTGAAGCCGACCCCTGGGCAAAGGGCGATACGGCCGCAGGCAGCACAAAACCGGTAACACTGGAAACCGGCCATGTCCTTCAAGTGCCGCCGTTCATTGAAGAAGGTGAGATGATCCGGATAGACACTCGAACCGGCAATTATGTGGAACGGGTCAAAAGCTGATATCCGGCCTTGTCACCGGGTCGAAAATACAATGTCACCATAGAAAGCCGTACCGGAAGCCCCGGTGTTGTCGGTATCGGTCATAATCGCCACGCCGCCGATAAAGGGCGGCTCCTGTCCGAAGGCGTCCCGATAATCATCATAAACATTGCGTTCTTCTTTAACCCATGTGCCGGCCGCCCCCTTGCCGCTTTCCACAACAATCATTCTTACCCGATCGGTATAGGGGTTGGGAACCACAAGCCCCTTTTTCGCCTTGCTGCCCCAAATATAGGCGATGGCGCCGGTCGGTGGGTATTCACCATAAAACAGCCGGGCGGCAGCGTATGTGGCCCTTTTGAAAAATCCGATCTTTTTCGGATCATATTCAAACATGATGTAGATTCGTGCGGGATAGTCATCCCCTTCTTTGCGGGCTACATCCCCCTTCTCGTAGGTATCCATGATCTTCCATCGCCATTGAATGATGGGGAACTGCCGGGGATCAATCCTGAGCCTGCTCACCAGCCCCGACGATGCAGCATTGCTTATCGCTCTGACCACCACAACACCGGCATCGGATACCAGGTCATAGCGAGTATGGCGCTTTATCTTCTTGAATGTCATCGGCGCCCAGGACTCGGGCAGCGCGCCACCGGCTTTGGCCGAAGAAAAAGCGCCGACCACAAGGTCTTCTCCGGCCAGGGATGGGGAAACCATACCCCCCGCCCAGAGGATAAGCACCACAAGGATCGTCAGCAGTATCGACACATCTCTACCGATTCCCCACCCCCTAGAGGCTAAGGATCTTCCTCGCCTGCAGGCAGTATGTTGTCAAACTGATAGACTTCGGCTTCCTTGCCGATGGATGCTTCAAATTCCGTTTCCCCCCATTGCTCAATAGAAAGGAAGGATTCTCCGGAATCATCCACATAGTCCCATGTCAGTACATCTTTTCCCGGTTGGCTTCCTCCCTTGTAGAACTGCCCCCCACCGGTCTCATCAAGATGATACGCTGTCCCCTCAACCTGGATTTCATCCGGAGGATCGTCGTGCTGCTGAACATGAGCGTTGATATCGACACCGAGTGTGCCGATAGGGATTTTCCAGCTCACACTCCAATGGTCTTCATCGTCCGGCTGTCTTTCCAGATAGAGCGTGTCGTCATGGCTCACCAGCTGCCATTCGTAGGTGGTATCCCCGTCGCCCCAATCGTAATGGTTACACGCTTCAACGCACCAGGTTTTCATATCATAGTCCACGAAATAGCCCACCCCAAGTTTTTCCAGGGTCAAGTCCGAAAGGGGATCCGGTGCCCGCTCCTCATTCTTCTTACTGAAAAAGTCTCGTAAACCCATGTCACCTCCTATCCTATTCGATTCCCATCTTCCTTTTCAGTTCCAGTAAGTGGTCGGAAGCCACAACGGGTTGTCCGCTTTCCAGCGCAGCATTGATCTCATCGTCCACGCTTCTATCGGCAGAAACCATATCCCCATATGCCAGGGCGAGGGATTCATCTTCCTCTACCTTGTTCTTCATCTTTTCCAGCATGGCGATGGTTCCCGAGGAATCCACCTGTGCCAGCTGCTCGTTAATCTTTCGGGTGGAGGCGGCCGTTCTGGCTCGAGCCTTTAGCGTTACCAGATCATTTTCATAGGTGGTGACCGTTGACTTTATCTTGTTCACATTGGCCTGCAAGGTGTTGGCCATTTGCTCATGACGCTCTGCTTCCTGAGACTGGCGAACCGCTTCGTTGGAACTGGTTTCTTTTTTTGCCAGGGCTTCGGATGCGAGGCGTTCGGCATCCGGAGCTTCCAGTTGGCCGCTCTGCATCTTCTGCAGAAGCAGCATGGCTTTTCGCTCATAGTCGGCAGAAAGCTTCTTCTTGCCCTCTGCGTCCCTTCGGGTCCTTATGGCGATAGATTTGACCTCGGCCAGACTCGTCATAGCCTGTTGGAGATCTTTCTTCAAATCCCTTATCCCCTGCTCGGTCATCTTTATCGGATCCTCAAATTTATCAAGAACGGCATGCGCTTCGGACTGGCCTAATCTGAATAGTCGTTGGAATATTGCCATGGTAGAAATCCTCCTTGTCGGTCAATAAATCTTTGGTGTATTTGACTGTGCATGTGGGTGCACTCAGCTGTGTGCTCTGGTTCGCAAGGACTAAGGTCAATTCGTAAGCCCGTTGATCAACCGGCGGATCGGGGGCCGGATCCAAGCTACCCGGGCATTGACCGTTGGGTTCACTGAACCCGAGCACTCACCTGCGCACCCCTTCCCATCAGCTCTGGTCTGCATAGGTCAAGAGCTCTGCGCCATATTCAGACAGGGCCAGGCTGAGGGCGTGTATGGACCCTTCCAACTCGTTTCGGTCCAGATTCTCAATCTGCAGCGTATCCCGGAAAAGGATAAGTTCAGCAGACTCGTTCAGGACAAAGGCACCGTGGACCAGATCCCGATTCATCTGTAAGAGACGCTTGAACAACTCATCTCCAGATGGATCGGTCGCCATGATCGCCTGCTCCAGAACAAGTATCGGTTCTTCACAGTCGATAACAAGGTTCTTAATGCCGTTCTCCTCATCGTCTACCACGACAAGTTCTTCTTCTTCATTCTCACTGACAATGGCAATGTCCATATCATGAAGAAACTGTTTGATCTCTTCGAATTT
>JAZFSW010000065.1:0-2949 GCA_036446375.1 Desulfobacterales bacterium
TTATTCGATAATTTCGCTGATAACGCCGGCGCCGACCGTTCGGCCGCCTTCTCGCACGGCGAAGCGTTGTTCTGTTTCCATCGCAATCGGCGTAATCAGTTCGGCATCAATGGTGATATTGTCTCCCGGCATCACCATCTCTACCCCTTCGGGCAGCGTCATGACACCGGTAACATCGGTTGTCACAAAGTAAAACTGGGGCCGGTATCCACTGAAAAAGGGTGTGTGCCTGCCCCCTTCCTCTTTGGTTAGTACATACACCTCTGCCTTGAATTTCGTATGGGGGGATATGGAACCGGGAATGGCCACCACCTGACCCCGTTCAACTTCCTCACGCTTTGTACCGCGAATCAATACGCCGATATTGTCTCCGGCACGCCCCTCGTCCAAGAGCTTTCTGAACATCTCTACACCGGTACACACGGTTTTCAAGGTCTCACGAATCCCAACGATCTCAACCGCATCGTTGACATGGATCACGCCCCGGTCCACACGACCGGTGACCACCGTGCCTCGTCCCGATATGCTGAAGACATCTTCGATGTGCATCAGGAACGGCTTGTCGATATCGCGCACGGGTTCCGGAATGAAACTGTCGATAGCATCCATCAGTTCAAAAATACACTTGGCTTCCTCGCTGTCGGCATCATCCGATTCGAGGGCCTTTAACGCGCTGCCCCGGATAATCGGGGTGTCGTCTCCGGGGAATTCATATTTATCCAATAGCTCCCGGAGCTCCAGCTCTACCAGTTCGATGAGTTCTTCGTCATCGACCATGTCACATTTGTTCAAAAAGACCACGATGGTGGGCACTCCCACCTGGCGGGCCAACAGGATATGCTCCCGGGTCTGGGGCATGGGGCCATCATCGGCACCCACCACCAGTATGGCGCCATCCATCTGGGCGGCACCGGTAATCATATTCTTGATATAGTCCGCATGTCCCGGACAATCCACGTGGGCGTAATGCCGGTTTTCTGTTTCGTATTCGACATGGGCCGTTGCGATGGTGATTCCCCGTTCCTTTTCTTCCGGAGCCTTGTCGATTTCATCAAACGGAACAAAGTCTGCCATACCTTTCAAGCCCAAATGTTTGGTAATGGCTGCCGTCAGGGTTGTCTTGCCATGATCGATATGACCCACCGTGCCTACATTCAAGTGGGGCTTGGTCCTCTCAAACTTTTCCTTTGCCATCTTTCTTTCCTCCGATTACCTGACAGATTCTCAACCTATTCAGATCCGAATTTGCTGTAGACTTTGCACACGGCCGCATATCAAAGCGGTTCGGGACAAGGTGTGCAAGACACAATGTCTGCCGTGCATCACCAACGATAATGGGCGAAAGCCTTGTTTGCTTCAGCCATCTTATAGGTATCTTCTTTTTTCTTCACAGACGCGCCGCGTTCATCAGCCGCATCAAGAAACTCTCCGGCAAGTTTACTGGCCATATTCTTCTCTGTCCGCTGGCGCGCATAGGTGATAATCCATCGAATCCCCAGTGCTGTTCGACGGGAGGGCCGAATCTCGGTGGGAACCTGATACGTAGATCCACCCACCCGGCGCGACTTGACTTCAATGATCGGCTTTACATTTTCAACGGCTTTCTCAAACACCTTGACCGGGGATTCCCCTGTTTTATCTTCAATTATATCAAATGCATCGTAGAGTATGGATGCTGCGAGGCTCTTTTTTCCATCCCGCATGACACAGGCGATGAATTTGGATATCAGCGGATTATTGTATTTTGGATCCGGTATGATCGGTCTTTTGGGAACTTCCCTTCTTCTTGGCATCGGTTACACCATCGTCTTTGCTTTATTGTTATGGATCGGGCCTAGAGCCCGTATGCTGCATCGTTCTTTCTTGTTACTTGGGTTTCTTGGCACCGTACTTCGATCGGCCCTGTTTCCGGTCCTCAACACCGAGGGTATCGAGTGTTCCCCTCACAATATGATACCGAACACCGGGAAGATCTTTCACCCGGCCGCCACGTACCAAAACAACGGAATGCTCCTGGAGATTATGCCCGATGCCCGGGATATAGGCGGTTACTTCTATGCCGGTGGTAAATCTCACTCGGGCCACTTTACGCAGGGCGGAATTGGGCTTCTTTGGTGTATGGGTAAAAACACGGGTGCACACCCCTCTTTTCTGAGGACATTCCCTTAAAGCGGGGGTGTTGGTTTTCTTCTTTGTCCGTTTCCGGCCCTTTCGCACTAACTGATTTATCGTTGGCATTGTAACCTCTAAATTCTAAAAAGATCGAACGTCTCTCGGCAAATGAAAAAAAGATTGAACTTATGGCTTTATTAGGGAAAAGTCAAGGAATTTATCCGGCCTTCGCCATTATTCTTAATAAAGATTTCCACCCATCTCTTACCCGTGATTTTTCATGGCGACGGGACTCGGTTCCCGGGATTCACTGGGGCATTCTCGTCCTCAATCGGCAGTGACCTCCACATCGTTGTATAGACGAAAACCGGTTCCGGCGGGTATGACTCTTCCCATAATAACGTTCTCCTTCAACCCGCGCAGATAGTCTTTTCGTCCCGCTATACTCGCATCTGTAAGAACCTTGGTGGTTTCTTGAAATGATGCGGCAGAGATAAAGCTCTCTGTGCTAAGGGATGCTTTTGTGATCCCGAGAATAAGGGGTTCAGCCACCGCCGGTTTGCCATCATTTTCGATTGTCAACTGATTGGTATCTTCAAAAACGACCCTGTCGACCTGTTCTTCAAGGATGAAACCGGTGTCCCCTGCATCAAGAACCTTGACCCGTCGCATCATCTGGCGGACGATAACCTCAATATGCTTGTCATTGATGGTCACGCCCTGCAGCCGGTAGACTTCCTGGATTTCATACACCAGATATGCCGCCAGCTCCTCAACGCCCTTAATCGCAAGAATGTCATGGGGTGCCGGATGCCCATCAAGCAGGAATTCTCCCTT
>JAZFSW010000066.1:0-2923 GCA_036446375.1 Desulfobacterales bacterium
CAGGTGGCTCATGATACCGTTCGGGTTGATGTTCCTGTTTCTGCTGCTTCAGCGAATCCTGTCTGCGATGTGAACATAGCACCGGCTTGCACATTCCACTAAAGTTGATGGCGTCGTAAAAAGTCTCCATCTACGGCGTTATAGCGTTTGGCCAGACGTTCGACATACGGCATGTATGATACTGCCCCGAAAGCCTAGCCAACCACTATGCCTTGTATATGGAGATTTCTACTTAGCCATCGGTTACACTTTTTACGAATTCATTAAAGTTGAACGGCATTGCTGCCGATATATGAGCTGTCATTGCGGATCGCATGGGCGATTCGTCAACACCCATCTTGCCCCCCGTGGCCTTGTCTGGCCACGGGGGGTTCGTTTTTGGTGAACGATTCAGCTATTTTTGGCCGGGCACAGTGTCATCGGTAGCGGCTCTCTATTGTGTCTGCGTTTAAGAGATATCCGGCATACAGGCTGAATGCCGCAACGCCGGATAGAATCAAACACATCCTGACCCATGGCTCTCCCACCATGATGCGTTGCTGGACCAGAATAACCGTTGTCCACACCCAGATCACAGCACCAAGATAGGTTGCCCCCTGGACAAGAAACAGAGCCCAACGCTTTTTCGCTAGGAGCAAAAACGGCAGAAGCACACTAACGCCAACCAGAACGAAACTGCCGCTTCTGAGGAAATGCGCCGCCATCAGCAGAAAAGCGATCATCATAGGGATGAGTCTGAGAAGCATTTTATCGAATCCTGTTGTTTTGCCGGAATCCATCCATACGGTGCTCACCCGTTCGCACGATTCATCGGCGGTGGCAAATAGTGCTTCTTACCACGACCGCAGCGTGAAGGTCCAGCCGGTGCGTGACCCATGGCGGTCCCCACCGCATATCGTCGGGAAAAAGGAATGCACCAGCTATTCAACTCAAGAATCGAATTGGGTTGTTTAATCGGTAGGTTGACATATGAATGGTGCCGCAGTATACATACATACGGTAAGTGACATCGGGCTGCTATGTGCTGGGTCTGTTGGGCCACAGAGAACCTACACATCGTTTGTCTACCACAGATTTGGGAATGGCGCAGTGACTACCATTAATCAATTTGCTTGTCGATTCATACTGGGGCGAGATATGTCGATCCCCCTCATCTCCATCCAACACGCCGCGAGACCCCTTATCATCACAGAGGGAACGTTGATGCCATCCATCCGAAAACCACCGGAACTGTCTGTTGTACGAGTCTGCACATGGCGACGGCAGGATGGGCCGAAATCATAGCCAGTGATAGTGGGCGAAAGCCCTTGAGGAAGGTGGGAACAATCAGAGGAGTTTATGGTGGCAAACAAACCGACCTATGAAGAACTAGAGAAGAAGATAGTGGTATACGAAATTGCTGAAGCAGAGCGCAAACAGACAGAGGAAGCCTTGCGTGAGAGTGAGGAACGATTCAGGCTCCTTAGCGAGTCGTCTCCTTTGGGTGTCTTTCAGACGGATTCGGAAGGCCGAGTCCTGTACCTCAACAGCAAGTGGCTTGAAATCACCGGGATGTCAAAGGAGGATGCCCTCGGATTCGGCTGGTCTGAATCGCTTCATCCTGAAGATCGGCCTCGTGTCCTTGCCGATTGGGCAAAGTGTCTTGAAGAGGGAGTGGGTTACGACGGTGAGTTCCGTTTTGTAAGACCATCCGGAGAGGTCCGTTGGACACATACCCAATCGGCTCCCGCATTTTCCACCTTCGGGGAGGTGATTTCCCATGTGGGCACCAATAAGGACATCACCGAGCGTAGGGAGGCCGAGGAGGCACTGCGAGAGAGTGAGAATATCTTTCGTCTCTTCATGGAACACAGTCCGATTTATGTGTTCTTCAAAGATGAGAACATCCGATCGATTCGGTTAAGCAGTAACTATGAGCAGATGTTAGGAAAGCCCATTGATGAATTGCTGGGTAGAACCATGGACGAGATTTTCCCTTCTGATCTTGCGAAAGCCATGATTGCCGATGACCTGCGTATCCTAAATGGCGGGAAGCCGGTAACCATTGAGGAGGAATTCAACGGGCGATCCTATGAGACGACGAAGTTCCCCATCGTCCTCGATGGTAAAGCAAAGTATCTTGCCGGTCACACAATCGACATCACCGAGCGCAAGCAGGCCGAGGCTGAGTTTGCGGCAGAAAAAGAATTTACGGAAAAGGCTCTTTCTGCCCAGATCGACACCTTTTTTGTATTTGATCCTTCAACAGGAAGAGCCGTTCGGTGGAACAAGGCTTTCAATGAGATCTCCGGCTACAGCGATGAAGAAATTCAATCCATGAAAGCCCCCGAAAGTTACTACAATCAGGAGGATCTGGAAAAAGCGACCATCACCATCGAAAAGGTATTGGCCGGGGGGGAAGCTGCTGTTGAGATGTCTCTCATTACCAAAGACGGAAGAACAATCCCGACAGAGTATTCTGCTTCCGCCGTGTTGGATGATGATGAGAAACCTGGATACATCATCGCGGTGGGAAGGGATATTCGGCAACGCATTGAGGCAGCCGATGAGAGAAGGGCACTTGAAGGACAGCTTCAACAAGCCCAGAAGATGGAAGCTATCGGCACATTGGCCGGGGGCATCGCACACGATTTCAATAATATTCTTGGTGTCATTGTTGGCAATGCAGAACTTGGGTTGATGGATCTTCCAGAGCGGAATCCGGTGTTTAAGAAACTGCAGGCCATACTCAAGGCAAGTATGCGCGCAAGCGATATGGTGAGGCAAATCCTTACCTACAGTCGTCAAACGACAGAGGATTTCAGACCGATGGAACTTACACCGGTTGTTGTAGAAGCACTAAAGATGCTCCGATCATCGATCCCGTCAACAATTGAGATCAGACAGGATGTTATCGCAGATATAGATACCATCAGAGGAGACC
>JAZFSW010000067.1:0-2355 GCA_036446375.1 Desulfobacterales bacterium
GCCGGTTTCCTGAGAGAGCGTTTTGGTTTCCGTTTCCTGCCAGATTTTGATGAAGGACTTTGGACGAAGATAAAGGGCCAATCGGATGACCGCATCCGGCCCCTGCCGAAAGGGTTAATCACCGGTAGTGACATGGACCGGCCCGCGATCAAAGCTGCCACTGTCAATTGCCGCAGTCTGCCGGATGGTGGTGGGATAGGGCTCTTCAAGAAGGATATGCACCTGTTATCCGGCATCGAAAACAGTATTGTTATCTCCAATCCGCCCTATGGTATTCGCCTGAAAGATGATGCGGGACTGGATGCGTTCTACAAGAACCTCGGGGATTTTCTAAAGAAACGATGTAAGGGATCCGATGTTTATCTGTTCTTTGGCAACCGGGATATGATAAAGAAGATTGGCCTTAAGCCCACATGGAAGAAACCGATGCGAAACGCGGGCCTGGATGGGCGGGTTGTAAAATATGAAATGTTCTAGATGCCTTGGGGCATATCCTCAGCTCTCAGGCTAGCGCTGCTTCTGGTCTGACCAAGAAAGAGACAAAGTATAGACTGCGCCTGGTAGGCTTTTCGGCATGGATTGAGACAGGTGGCGGGTGTCAGGTGTTAGGAAAACACCCCAGCTGTCACTTGAAGCCCATGGCCTTGGCTTAGTTTCATATGGGGCATGGATTGCCACTTGACATCAGAGAGCGTCTGATATAGACTAGTCTCAGACTGGTTTAATCTTGCAGGGAGGACCAAAATGGAATCAATCGGTGCATATGAAGCAAAAACCCATCTTCCGAAGTTGCTTGAGCGCGTAATCAAAGGGGAGCACATAACCATTACAAAACATGGCGTGCCCGTAGCCGTTCTGCAGCCTCCGCCCCATTCAAGAAAGGTAGAGGCCAAGAAGGTAATCGCTGACCTGCGAAGATTTCGTGAGCAACATACGCTTGAGGGACTTTCTATCCGGGATATGATTGGCGAAGGAAGGCGATAGATGAGCGATGATTTCGTCATTGACAATTCAGTGGTTATGGCGTGGTGTTTCAAGGATGAAGCAAGCCACTATGCGGATGTTGCCCTTGATAGACTCGAGATCTCCACAGGATTCGTGCCAACCATCTGGCCCCTGGAAGTCTGCAACGTACTATTGGTGGCCGAGCGTAAGAAACGAATCGGTACCGCAGACAGTGCACGGTTTATTGCACTGCTTTCCGAGCTACCGATAGTTGTTGAACAGGAACCACCGGAAAGGATGATGAGGGAGATCTTCGCACTGGCCCGTGCGCACAAACTTTCAAGTTACGATGCCTCATATCTGGATCTTGCAATGAAGAAAGGACTTCCCATTGCTACACTTGACGAAAGCCTGATGACAGCGGCCAGGAGAAGTAACGTTCCAATATTAAAGGGGAAAGGATGAGGTTCATCCATGCTGTTACATAGTGAGCTTATAGACGATATCGATGGCTGTGCTTTGGAGAATGATGAATTTGCAGTGTGGTGGCTGGGGCAACACAGTTTTGTTCTGAAACATGACGAGAAGATCCTCTATTTCGATCCGTTTCTCGCCGACCATTCGGGACGTCTGGTTCCCTCGCTGCTCGATGCTTCTGAAATCAAACATGCGGACGTGATCTTTGGCAGTCATGATCATATCGAC
Organism: Desulfobacterales bacterium; assembly: GCA_036446375.1. Lineage (GTDB taxonomy): Bacteria > Desulfobacterota > Desulfobacteria > Desulfobacterales > JAZFSW01 > JAZFSW01. The sequence goes on from JAZFSW010000067.1 coordinate 1,651, forward strand.
CATATTGACCACGATGCATGGAAACAGATTGCACCGCTGAATAAGCAGACACGCTTTGTCGTTCCGGAGCTATTACGGGATCGTCTCCTGGAAGAATTGGCAATCGATCCGGCGCAGATGGTGGGTCTTGATGATGATCTTCGTATCGATATTGAGGGCATACACATAACGGGGGTCGCATCTGCCCATGAGTTCCTGGATCGCGACGAAGCCACGCAGCATTTCCCCTATCTGGGTTACATCGTCGATGTGAATGGGCTGATGGCTTATCATTCAGGCGATACCTGCATATACGAGGGGATACAGCAGAAGTTGAGGCCGCGGCATTTCGATGTTGTCTTCGTTCCGATAAACGGCAGAGATGCCGTGCGATTACGCTCCGGTTGTATCGGCAATATGACCTATCAGGAAGCCGCTGATCTGTGTGGCGCCATAGAACCGGACCTGATTATACCCGGTCATTACGGCATGTTTGCCGCCAATACGATTGACCCGGAGCTCTTTTCCGAGTACATGAAAGTGAAATACCCGGACCTGCAGGTGTGCTTGTGTTCTCCGGGGACGAGACATGTATTCAAAAGGAAACAGGAGGAATAGTATATGGCACTGTTCAAGAAGAAGACGCTGACAGGTCTTGCCCGGACTTGCGGGTGAGCGGCGAAAATTGGTCCGGCGGATCTGTCGGACGTACTTTCAGGCCTGCAA
>JAZFSW010000068.1:0-10211 GCA_036446375.1 Desulfobacterales bacterium
ACGTTTTCGTGGATTATGATGTATGAATTTGAGCTTGTAATTCCGGATGGTTACATTATAACTTCATGGAGATCTCAAAATCGATGCGAGCAACCTGTTTCGGAGAGACTGTTTGGCATGGAACTTGCTTTCCCTTATCACCTCAGGGATTGACCGATAGTTGGATAACTAGCTGAATTGAATAGCGAGCGCATTCCCCGCCCACTTGTTTTTCAACCCAGAGACTTTCGAGGGGCGGCAGAGAGTTTCAATCATTGAAACCCGGTATGAGGTGGGTGCCTGGAGATTGATGAAAAGAGCAATTGTGGTTGCCGATAGCAGTAGGGAGGAATGCCGGAAGCTCTGCAACATGCTGGAGTCCTGGCACTATCAGGCAGTGCCAATGCATTCCCTCAAAGATCTGGATGAATATGTTGAAAACAACCAATGTCTCGCGGTAATTCTGGATGTGGATACCGTTGCGGTGGATAACAGGGCTATTGGCATGCTCTCAAAGAAGAATCCCGATATTTATCTTCTATGCCTATCTGAATCGCGATTCCACCCCGAGTTGCAGGAGGCCATCGGAAACTACTTCTATGCCAGTCTCAACAAGCCGGTGGATCCGGATGAACTGTCCTATTGGTTGAACAGTATCATAGAAAATGATCAGTAAGGTGGAGCCGAACGGGTCGATAGGTTATCGCTCTCATTTCTATATGAATTACCGGAAAAGCGGATGAAAGATGACCCGATCGATATCCCGAAGTTGAGCAGAGCATCACGACTTGATGTGGTCTTGATCGGCTTGGCGCTATCTTTTTCAGTAGCGGCCATTTTGTGGACCAGCGGCGGTGACCGAACGGCACTACCGGTGGCAAAGAATATTGACATTTATCATGCCAATCGTTTAGTCAATACGATTGACTTCTCTGAGGACAAGGTTATTGCGCTTCCAGGTGTAGGGATGGAGATTGAGGTTCTTGACGGGAAGGTGCGTGTTGTCAAATCAGATTGTCCGAGGCAGATCTGTGTGAATATGGGGTGGATACAGCATCCGGGAGATACAATTGTCTGTGTGCCAAACCGGGTTCTGATCGAGATCGGCTCTTCCGGTACCCCCATGATGGATGCGGTGGTTTCATAGCCATGAATGAGAATAGAAACCTATACAAAGTTGCACTGCTCGTATCGCTTGCGTGCGTGCTTCAGATCTCTGAGTCCCTGATTCCCCATCCTATTCCGGGTTTGCGACTGGGACTGGCCAATATGCTTACCCTGACTGCCCTGGTTCTGCTGGGTTTTCGGTATGCCCTCGAAATCGCCGTGCTGCGAACCCTGTTAAGTTCATTTATCATGGGCACGTTTATGTCCCCGACCTTTATCCTGAGTTTGTCCGGTGCCGTGGTGAGCACGGTGGTGATGGGCGCCTTCTTCTGGCTTTCGCGTTCCTTCAGGGGGTATCGATTAAGCATTATCGGGATTAGTATCGTCGGAGCCCTCACTCATAATGTGGTGCAGCTATCCCTGGCCTATCTGCTGTTAATCAGACACACCGGGATATTTGCTCTGCTGCCCTGGCTGTGTATTGGTGGGCTTGTTACGGGGTGGGTCACCGGGGTTGTGGCTGCCGGGGTCTGCCGGAAGATAGATGGATTCCAAAATGAAGGGGTCTTGGAGGCTCTGCAGTCAGATCCTGTAGCCCCTGCGCCGCGGGATTACCAGGCAGGAGATTCTTTTCTCCATCGGCTTTCGGCCGAAACAAAGATTGTCGGTCTATTCTTCCTGGCATTGATTATCCTTGTTTTCAGTAATATGTGGCTCTATCTGTGGGTATCTACGATTCTCACGGTTCTTATGGTCTCTTGCGGTGCTTCACCCGGCTATTTTTTCGGCAAGGTGAAACGATACGCTTTTTTGATATTGATGGCCTTTTTCCTTCCGTTGTTCTTCAATTCAGGAACCCATGTCCTCTTAAATATCGCCCACTTAAAGATTACCGCTGAAGGATTGCGCACCGGCGGATTCCTGGCAACGCGGATCTTGTTTCTGTTGACGTTTAGTACATTGCTGGTGAGAACAACATCACCCGAGGAGATGACATTGGGTTTAGGGCGCGTGCTGCTGCCTTTGCGTTACGTGGGGGTTTCGGAAAAGAGAATCGCAACGATCCTCTCTTTATCATGGACGGCCTTTCCTTTTTTCTGGGATACGGCTCGAGCTACCATTCGGCAAGCGAATTTGAAGAAGGCAGGCAATCTTAGGAATCTCATTCCGCTGCTTAGCAGTCTGATCGCCACACTTTATATGGAAACAGAATCGAAAAGCAGCTTTTGGGAAGACGCCCATCATGAGCAAGAGGATCCGTTGGTCAGTTGAGGCCGACATAGAAAGGGCTGCGCAGCGTAGCACAAAACCTAACAGGGGAGAGACAGTTTGAGCTATATAAAAGAGAAAGCAATCGATTCTCATATGTTCAGTTTTGAAAAAGGAGGAGAGAAATGAAGCTAAGTGTCGTGTTAGCAATGGCCTGTGCACTCATATTTTTCAGTCCGAACGTCGCATCGGCGAAGGATATTACCGATGAGATTGCCGATCTGAAGGCGCAGATAAAGGCACTGTCCGAGAAAATAGAGGAACTCGAAGAGGCAACAGAGGCCGTTGAGGAACTGTCTGAAAGAGTTGAGGAAATCGAAGATGCGCCGGAACCGGAGCAAGCACCCGGCCTGAGTTTCGGGGGGCATCTGAAAATCTATCTCGCGGATCGCACCGATGGCGAATCCAATGGCACCAGCCAGAACAACAATCTTTCTGCCGGGTTCAGCTTTTTTAATTTCTACATCAGCAAACCCCTCAATGATTGGTTCTTTGTCGATATACAGACCCAGTCCCGGGTGTTTGCAGCGGCAACCCCGAGTATAGGATCCAAGATATCCCGGTCAACATCCGGAACGGTGAGCAACAAGATATCCGAAGCGACGGCAACGGTGCTGTTGCCACTGGACATCATGGTGCGAGCAGGTGTGTTTGATCCGGTCTTCAGCGAAGATTATGCCAAGCAGATGTGGTGGCATGAGCAGTACCATGGCAACCGGGCACTGATTAACCTGCAGGAATGGCATGATGTTGGTATCGAGATCTACAGAACCTTTGAGTTTGAGTCCTTTTCCCTGCCGGTGAGTGTTTATGCGCTGAATGGGGATTTTAAGTCCACCTTTCCGAGCCCTTCCTTTTCGTATGTGGACAATAACGGCGGGACGACTGGCTTGATCCATGTGGCTCCGGAATTCTTCTTCGGTCAGCTAAGGATTCTCGGCTCTTACGGATATGGCACATGGGATGATAAGGACGATAAAGCTTCGATCCACTATGCCCTGGGTGCGGCGATCAATTACAGGAGTCTCGGTATCCTCAGTGAATATATGCACAGGGAATGGCAGGATGTGGAGCTTTCCGACGGCAGCCTGGCCGATGGCGAAAGAAAGGGCTACTATGTAAGGCTACAGTACAAGTTCACGCCGGAGTGGCGAGGCGTGGTAAGATACAGTGATGTGGACATGTATCGATCCGCCGAAACGATGCTCAGCGATAACTACAAGGTTCTCAGTGTCGGGGTCAACTGGTACATGACCGATAGCGCAACGATTATGCCACAGTTTATCCATGTCGATGGTGAACGATCCGATGGCTCTGCCGATATAACCTATAACCGGTTCACGCTGGGATGGCGGACAACGTTCTAAGCATTGTTTACGACGAAAAGCGAAGAGCAAGGAAGAATGCCGCAAAGTCACAAAGACACGAAGAAGCAAGCCGGAAATGTATAACACCTCTTTCCTGGTGCCTCAGTGCCTTGGCGGCAGAATGGAAAAGCTTACCTGAAGTGGTAGGAATATCCAAACCAATCAGTTAGGAAGGTAGAAAAGACAGATACGTGAAGGTAAAATCGTCCGGTTCAATAGCAAAGGTTGTGCTCTTTCTCATTGCGGTGGTGGTTATCGGGTTGATCGGCGGACGGCTGTACAATGCCCGCCGGTACCACCTGGAAAAACAAACCCGATTCATGATGGACACCTATGTCACCCTCTATGCTGTCGGGCCGGAGAAAGAGACTTCGCGCGCGATGGATCTGGCGCTGGATCGGATGCAGGAAGTGGACGAAAAGTTCAATCCGCTGAATCCGAAAAGTCCGCTCCATGCGTTTAATCATCAGGATGTCCCGATTGCCGATGAAGAGATCCTTCGGGTGATTCGCGCAGCTCTGAAAATCAGCGATATTTCCGGCGGCGCATTTGACATCACAATTGAACCCCTGATCGAACTCTGGGGATTTTACGGGGATTCACCCCACCTTCCCAGGGATCAGGAAGTAAAAGACGCCTTGGAAAACACCGGCTACAAACACCTTCTTTTCCGGGATGGCAAACTGGAGAAAGGCAAGACCGGTATTGCCATTGATTTGGGTGGCATTGCCAAGGGATATGCCGTCCAGCAGGCTGCCAACGTGCTATTGGCTGAAGGTGTCGCATCGGCCTTGATTGATGCCGGCGGCGATGTGTATGCCTTGGGGAAGAAAGGCCGGAAATTCTGGAAAGTTGGCCTTCGGAGTCCCCGGGAAGAAGATCTTATCGGGTATGTGGAAGTAGAAGATTTAGCCGTGATGGGATCTGGGGATTATGAACGTTTTTTCATGAAAGACGGCAACCGGTATCACCATATACTTGATCCCAGAACCGGTTACCCGGCACAGGGTCTTAGCGCGGTTACCTTGATTCATTCGGATCCTATGGTTGCCGACGCCTGGTGCACGACACTTTTTGTGTTGGGTCCGGAAGAGGGTCTGGCGTTGGTTGAGAAGATGCCGGGCATGGAAGCCATTATGATTACAACAACCGGAGAGCGGCTTACGTCATCCGGTTTAAAAAATGCTGTGAAAAGCATCGATAAGTTCTAAGTGAATCACGCCACAACGCGTCGAGACATAGGCTGGAGCCCATAGGCTTCGAGGCGTCTTTCGGCGGCGGGCTCGAGATCGAAGAGCTTAGTCGAGTCGTTGTGGATAATTTGAACCGGCGGATTTGTGGCCTTCTGTTGAGAAGGGATGCAGTTTTTCAATGTCATCATTGCCTCTCTTCAAGCCAGTGAGCTGTAAATCTGCGTAATCTGCACGGACTGCAGAAAATCTGCATGGTCTGCGGATTAAAAAAGGAGAGTCTTATGTCTAGAAGAACGATTGTTTGGTTGGTTGCTGTTTTCACCATGATCTTTGCATTTACCAGTGTCAGCTATGCTGTTACGCTGCTGAAGCCGGGTAAGGCACTGAAGCAGGTCCTGGGTAAGAAGGCGGAAATTGTCGTCGAGACCCATAGGCTGAAAGGTGAGTTGCTTGATAGAATCAAGGGAAAACTCGGTGGTGCGCTTGTCCAGTTCCAGGAGGGTTCAGAGTCGGCAAAGGTCAGATCGAAGACAAAGATCGATTTCCACTTCGCAACAAAAGACGGAAAGAAAACCGCGGTTGCGATTTTTGATGAGCAATCCGGAAAGTGGGGACCGGTGAAGTATCTTATCGGTTTGAACCTCGATGGCTCGGTGAAAAGAGTAGTTGTGCTGAGCTATTCGGAGAAAAGGGGTCGTCCGATTGCACGAAAGAGTTTTCTCGGTCAGTACAAGGGCAAGAACAGCAAAAGCGAGATGACGGTGGGAAAGGATATTACCGGCATCAGTGGTGCTACGATTTCTTCAAAAGCCACAACCTTTGCTGTGAACAAAGTTATTGTTATTTACGAGGAGGTCTACCTCAACAAATAACATACTGAGACTCGATACTGTATGCAAAAAGCTTATTATTTAATCCGTGTATTTTAGCTTAAGAAAGGGAGAGGCGCATGAATACAAAAAGCTTTTTAATAGTTATGGTTATGTGTTTAGCAGCTGTGATGATGGCTGCCTGCGGTGCGGATACCGGCATCGATGTTGAGAAGGTGTTGTCCCAGCCCAAGGCGTTTGTCGGCTCGGATAACTGCAAGATGTGCCATCTGGAGCACTATGATTCCTGGCGCATGACCCAGCACAGCCGGATGACCGCGGATGCTCAGAAGAACCGGGACGTCATTATTCCTGAGTGGGATGAAGCACATATCCGCCGGGATCTGGCCAAGCTCGCCGATACGCTCAAGGTGCCCGCAGATCAGATATACATCCCCAAGATCGAGGATGTGTTATACACCAACGGCAGCCAGTGGAAGCAGAACTATATCATAAGAAAGAACGGCGGGCTTTTTATCGCACCGATTCAGTACAATGTGGATACCCATACCTGGGTGAACTACAACGAGGATGGGTGGGATAAAGAGCCCTGGTTGCTCAAATGCGGCGGCTGCCATGCGACCGGCGTTGATCTTGAGACCAATTCGTTCGTTGAGCCGGGCGTGTCCTGCGAGGCATGCCACGGAAGAGGATCGCATCATGCCGTACTGCCCAAGACGGCGGTTTTTCAGAAACGGGCAACGATCATCAATCCTGCCAAACTGACCATGGGTGTGGCGGTGCAGGTATGCGGCTCCTGTCACAACAGGGGTGAATCAACCCAGGTAAAAGATGCAGCATGGCCGGTGGGTTATGCACCGGGGAAATCCCTGGAAGCGTATTTTCGGTCCACGTCGTTTGCTGCAGGGGATGAGGAGAACGTTTACGGCAATGAGTTTGCAAAGGGCCACCACCAGCAATATATCGACTGGGCTCAATCGGTTCATGCCAAAGAGGGCGTGACCTGCACGTCGTGTCACTATGTGCACCAGCTGGGGATGCCCCCGACCCGTTCCCAAACGCGATCATCGGGGTCACAGCAGTGCTTCGAATGCCATGTGCTTCTCAATAAAGTCGGGGCTCATGCCATTCACTCTTTTGCCAACTGCATCGGATGCCATATGCCAAGGATTGTCACGAGTGCAGAGTCTGGAGATCTCCACAGCCATGTGTTTAAGGCCCTGATACCCCAGGACACGATAGACAACCCGAATATTCCCAATGGGTGCGTGATGTGTCATGCGCACAAAGATGCTGACCTGGAAGAGCTTCAGGAATTGGCATTTCCAGAGTAACGGGGTGTAGAAAACGACAATTGTCTCTCATAAAGCCGCCGTGAGCCTGATGGAATCCATGCGCTTGTCGAAGTGGCCCAACGGCGTCTTTGCGAGAGACCTATCTGGGTTCCGGGTATGACGATATGAAAAAAAGAATCAGTGTTGTTTGGATATTAACGCTGCTGGCAAGCCCCATGTTCTTCCCCAGTTCGGGTTTCAGCCAGGGAGGAGAGGAAACGCGGCAGCGTTCTTTACTTCGGGAGAGAAGCACCGGCTACTATCAGCAGTATGAGGTCCGACCGCGTAACCAGCGGGCCTTATTGGAAGTACCGGGATTGACGCCGGGGGGATTGATCTCATACAGCCCCACAGGTGCGGTCGTGCGTGTTCGGGCGCGTCTGAAAGACTCTCATATGGGCATCCGGTTCTACGGCTCGTCCCGATGTGAGGAGTGCCACGTCGCGCAAGCGATCAATCTTCACACGGTACGCGCGAGAATTACCTGCAGACAGTGCCATGGGGATGAACCGATTCCCAGTATCGGCCATTACTATTCACCGCTCAATCCGATTCGACGGCACGCCTATCTGTGTGCCAAATGCCATGAGGGTGCCAGTATTTCCTACTCCAGCTATATCATCCACGAACCTGTGGCCGGATCACAACTTGCCAAGGAGAACTTTCCGGTCCTCTACTATACGTCCGGGTTTATGGTGCTGCTGCTAGGTGGAACACTGGCCTTTTTTGTGCCCCATAGCTTTATGGTGGGCTTTAGAGAGCTGATTGAGAAGGTGAAAAGCAAGCGCTCCGAAAGTAGGAAAGGCGTTGAGAAAGGAAGAGAAGGAGGAGAAAGTGAAGAGGAGGAAGTCTGAGATATGACGTCACCGGTTTACATCACGCGATTTACAAAAGGGGAACGGTTGTTCCACCTTTGTCTCATGTTAACTTTTCTTATTCAGTCCGGCACCGGTTTTAGCCGCCTGTTTTTGACCACCAGCTTTGGAAGAACCCTTACGGCCCTCTTTGGCGGATACGAGAGGGCGTTGCTTATCCATCAATGGTCCGGTGTGGTGATGATTATCGCCTTCCTCCTGCACGTCGTTACCCTTCTGCCAAAGATAGAATGGAAGAATCTGCTCCCCACGATTTTTGGACCCGATTCCATCGTTCCCAATTTCCGGGACGTCCAGCAGATCTGGCGAAAGACCCTCTGGACCTTTGGCATCGGCGAAATGCCGAAGTTTGATCGCTGGGCGTACTGGGAGAAATTTGACTATTGGGCCGTGTTCTGGGGCATGCCGTTGCTGGGTGTTACCGGGCTGATGCTGATCTTTCCCTTGACGACGACTACTTTCTTGCCGGGATGGGCGCTGAACATTATCGCCTTTCTACATCGGGCAGAAGCGATCCTTGCGATATCTTATATATTCATTGTTCATTTTTTTATCGGGCATCTTCGACCGGCGAGTTTTCCTATGAATGAAGCGATGTTCTCAGGCGTGATGACCCTGGAAGAAGCCGAAGAAGAAAAACCGGCGTGGGTGGAGCGTCTGAAAAGCGAGGGGAAGCTGGAGGGAATGAAAACCACACCCCCGGCATCGTGGTACCGGAAGATTTATTATGTCTTCGGGTGTTTGGCATTGTCCTTCGGGATCTATCTGTTGATCAACGGCCTTATCTTCAGCCGTTATGTGAATCTACATTAAGAATATGTATTTAGTGCTTTACCTGTGATTACGATAGGGAAAATTATCTATGGACTAAACGTGTTACCACGATAAACCTTTTCTTCAGGCATGAATAACGCTGTCTGTGTTGTACGGGAGAGTCATGGACAAGCTCCTTTCTGAAGTGTGTAAAAGGAAGCAACCTATAATAGATGCCAGGAGTGTGCGTGTGCGTACTATCGTCGCGGCGCTGTTGCGTCGTGGATTTGTCATCGGATGCATGCTGGCAATCAGTGCACTGAGTGTGTTTGTTCCACCGGCCTATGGGGGGAGCGGGACTATAAGCCCAACCGATGATGGGCCCTATGAGAGCAGCGGTCTTTTTGAAGAATACGATGTAACGGATCGATTCTTCTTATCATTACCCGGGGGCCCGCGGCATCCGGAGGGGCTGGAAAGTTTGAGGTTGAGAGGCAATACCGGCCGCTTCCGGTCCTACATGGCCGATTCCCACTGGGGACTGAGAATCAACAGGATCGAGCGGTGCTTTGATTGCCATCCCGAGGAAGCCAGGAACATTCACTCGGCAAGAGCGAAGATCACCTGTCGGCAGTGCCACACGGATGAGCCGATCGCGGGGATCTCTCACTTTTACTCTTTGATGAACCCGATTCGGCGGCATGCCTATGTCTGTGCAAAGTGCCATGAAGGGGCGAACGTTTCGTATGCGACCTATCTGGTTCACAGCCCGAACCCGGGTGCCTTGGCGACCCGGGAGGTGTTTCCGCTGCTCTTTTACGCTTTCTGGGGGTTGACCTGTGTGGCGCTGGGGACATTTATCGTGTTCCTGCCCCACACCTTTCTCTGGGGGGTGAGAGAGTTTATAGCGGGGAGAAAGAAGGCAAGCGGACGGCTGATTCGGCGCTTTACACCCGTTCAGCGGTTGTTCCACTTGCTCTTGCTGCTCTCGTTTCTCAGCCAGTCCGTTACCGGTCTGGCGAGAATGTATATTGAGACCCGTTGGGGTACGATGCTTGCCTCCCCATTTGGCGGGACCTACGGTGCACTGGCCGTCCACAAGTGGGGTGGCATTTTCATGTTGGTGCTTTTTGCCGTGCATCTCGTTTATGTTTTGCGAAATATCGATTGGCGGCATTTCTTTGCGAGTATATTTGGACCCGATTCGATCTTGCCCCACTGGACGGATGTAAAACTGGCGTTTCAGCATGTGGGCTGGTTCTTCGGCCTGGCCGAGGCCCCACGATTCGGTCGGTGGGGATACTGGGAGAAAATTGATTATCTCGCGGTATTCTGGGGCACAATGGTATTGGGGGTCACCGGCCTTCTCCTCTTTGATGCCTTGGTGTCCAGCCGGTATGTGCCGGGCTGGAGTCTCAATATCGCCATGTGGATCCATCGTATCGAGGCGATGTTGGCCATGGCCCATGTATTTATCATCCACTTTTTCATCGGCCATCTGCGA
>JAZFSW010000069.1:0-5451 GCA_036446375.1 Desulfobacterales bacterium
GAGAACGTATTCTTCCATACGGCTCCAATCTGTAGATTTCAAATCCTTACACAAAAAGGTGGAAATGAAAGTGGTTCCATTTCAGAGTTGCATCCAATCCGCGGTTGGCTATATCAATTCGTTGCTCCACAGAGGACCCCATATAGGCCTGGTAACAAGGTACATAAACGCACCGGATATTCAAATCAAAGCAGAGAAAAGGGGGGAACGCACATGAGACGATTTTGGCGCGCAAATTGCCTGCTTATCGGTCTATTTGTCCTTTTTCAGATATCCATCGGGGTGTGCTATTCCGGCACACCGACGGTTCTTTCAACCATCGATCCCCTGCTGAATGATCTTACGGCAAAGGCAGCCGCCTTTGAAGTGGATCTCGATCGCGAGTTCGGCACTACGCCGACACCCAGTTTTATCTACCTGGGGACGGGAGACCAACCCACGATGGAAGCCCTGCTGGATGCCAACCTGGATCTTTTCGTAGCAAAACAGATCCTTTGGGTCGACTTTGCTGTGGTTGAAGGTGGGGGATTGCTCTGGCTCGACAGCCCGACGCTGACCGGACTTGCCCATTCGGGTTTCGACTATGATTCCCAATACGATGCGAACGACGAACTTGTGGTGGATGAAGCCACGGCAAAGAAACGGTATGTCGTTGCCATGGATGCGGTACCCCTGATCATTGAAAAGGCCCACGCCAAAGGATTGAAGGTCTCTTTGAATGTCGAGTCTCTTGCCCACATCATCAACCGTGCAGAGGGCAGGGGCATCGGGGGGGATGAAGGCACCCTTTCCATTTCCGAAGATCTGCCCGCACCCACCCTGGAGCAGTTAGGCGCTTTTATCGATGAAGTGATCGCTCTCGGCCCGGATGCCGTGTCGGCTGAGGCCTACAGCCCCACCTACGACACGATGATCGCCGACAAACTCAGCGCGGCTGACATCGCCTACTGGCACACCGGGCCGGGCCTGGGAACTGTATGGGTCGGCTACTATTACAGCCCCTATCCTACCGTTTCGGGCGACCTGCTCACCTACACCTATCTCCATACCCATGACGGGCAGCTGGCCATGACCAACGGGGATATCTACGCCAGAGCGCGGGCACAATCGGTTGCCGTTGAGACCTCACTGGTGGTCGGTGCCTATAATCCGCGTCCCTGCGATCTGACGCTGAACGAATTCGATCTCTACAGTGAAACCCGATCGGCGGATGAATACTGGATCGACAATGAGATTCCGGTTCGTCCCGACGGCACGCCGGTGGAAAACTGCGCGGTCGATTTCTGGCGAAACCTTGCTCTTTATGGCACACTGACCCAGGATCCCGATATCATCCTGATCAGTGCCGATCTGGAACCGTCCATTGCCGCAGCTATGGATCTGGATCTTCCCGGCCAAATCTCTGCCCGGTTGGCGGAACATACCTATCGTCCCCCCGCGTTGCCAGTGGCCAACATCATCGTGGACGTGCCGTCCTTCACCGCCGAAGACGGCTATGACAACGAGGAGTACCTGGAACTCATCGGCCTTCACATCATCCCCCTGGTAAACGATGGCCTGGAAGCGGCAGGCCTGAAAACCGTGCTGACCGAAGATACCCCCTGGACCGGGGGAACGGTTGCACTGACCTATATCATCACCCCGGGAGGCAATGAGGCAGACAGCGGGGAAGACGGTATTGGGGCACCCTATTGGCTGACTGCCCAGGAGCTCCCCGAGTCTCTGGCCAACCTGCTGGACACCGTGGTGCACCCGGGCCCCGTGTTTCTTCATCCGGTCTTTGGTATCCCCAGCACCACCCGGTGGAAAACCGTTCGTGCAAGATTCGGGATGCCGGATCTCTTTGCTTTTAAGAATCCCGAACTGGCCACAGCAGATGAACAAACATCCCTCGTATCGAGCTGGACGGTCGATGCCGCCTTAGAGGAAATCACCGATGCGAAGGGCCGGCCTGTGAAAGTACCGATCACACCGGATACCGGTGAGGTCATGGGATTCACCGTCAGACTGCCCGCTTTTCTCGACGATACGCTCGGACAGACCGGAAACATCATCGGTAGTTCTGAAGTGGACGCGGACAAGATCATCGCCCAGGGCCCGATGCTGGCCAACAGCACCGATGATACCGGAACTGTGACAGCAACCGATCAGCACACCGTGGCCTACCTTGTCGGGGACAGTTCTAATCGCTTCTTATGGACAATCAATCAGCTGCACAGCGAAGCCTATACCTACATTCTCACAAAGGCGATAGCCGATGCCCTGAGCCTGACCGCACCCCTGGCTGCCCCTGCATCAGTGCAGATGCGCGGAGGTGAGCAGCTCGTGGCACTGGCCTACGATAGTACCGATCTCAAATTCAACCTTCCGGTCAATGACGGCGATCAGGTGAGTATCAAGATCTATGATTACAAGAGCGCGTTGACATCCAGCGAGATAATCGAATATTCCGGCACGCTGACCAGAGCCCTCAGCAAACGGTCGCTTCTCGTGGCGGAACCTGAGTCGGGAAGTACACCAACAACAACCAGCACAACAACGACCACTGCACAAGCAACCACCACCACAACAACCAGTGCTCCAGCGACAACAACGACCGTTGTATCTTCCTCAGGTGATGATGGTGGCGGAGGGGGTTGCTTCATCTCAATCGTCGATGACTAAACTGCCTTTACAGTTCAGTTCGTAACAAAGGGGCCATCCCAGAGGACCATCATCCCTTCCTGAGCCTTGCGGGGTCGTCTCTTGTGGTGCTTCTTAGGTCTGTGCCTTCTTTCGGGCTTGATCCCATTAGCCCGTTGTTACTGACGTACCGTTTCTCGACAGACCCTGATTGTCTCAACCTATCTCTTGACATGGAATGTTACGTTTGCCATATTTCGATCCGCTATATGCAACTACCAATCCCTCGACGATGCCCATGAACTTATCGTAGCCGATTCTACACTTGTAGAGTGTGTCGGCACCGATCGGGCGAAAAGGGATGATTGTGGATGGATGTATCGCCGACGTAGAAATCGTTGTGAAAAGTACCTAAGAGGGGAAAACAAGAAGGGAGGCCATAGTGTCAGAACAATTGAAAGATGATGCCGGTGCATGGCAGAAACTGCCCGATATGCCCGTGGGAAAGTGGGAAGCGGCAACGGTTGTCATTGACGACACGTTTTACCTGTTCGGCGGATACGCCAAGGGCGTAAAATCGAGTAAGCGGGTGCATATCTTTGATCCAAAGGATGGCCGTTGGACCCAGATTCAGGATCTCCCAAGCGCAAATTCCCATGCCAATGCCGTGCTCGATGGCCGGAAAGTGTGGTTTGCCGGTGGCTCCCGCGATGGGGGTAGTGTCCAGGCGGATATGTGGGTAACCGACGCTCCCTGATCGTTCACATTCAGACAGGCATTTCACTCAAATGGCCCTACCCAGACGAACGCTATATGCTGTATTCGCCATTGCCGGCGCTGCGAGTTTCCTCCTGTGCGGCTACGAATTCATCCGGGCGGTCTCGACATCCCTGTTTATTGATGCCTACGGCTCCAGGAATTTACCGTGGGTCATGGCAGCTGTTCCCCCGGGCGTATACCTGATCATCTACACCTATGGTCGCTTCCTCTCGTGGTGGGGGGCCAACCGGGCGTTGGCAGCGACCTCTTTGCTCTCGGCGGGGTTGATGGTGGGTGCCTACGGTCTGCTTGTGAGGGGATATCCCTTCGCCTCAGCGATCATATATGTTTTCCGAGAGGCATACATCGTCCTGATTATCGAGCAATACTGGTCATTTGTTAACAGCACTCTGAATCCGGAACAGGCGCGGAGCATCAATGGCCCCTTTTGTGGTATTGCGTCTCTCGGTTCAATCGCAGGTGGCTCCCTTGTCAAGTATCTGGCCGAGCCGCTGGGCAGTGAAACGCTGCTTTTATTGGCAGCTGCATCCTTAATACCCGCGGCAGTATGCTCTGTGATTGCTTATACATTGGCCGGTGAGCCCCAGCCCAGTCCGGTGGAAATGGGCGGAGGGCAGGGGCACACCGGTATGCGCGTGCTTTTCAAATCCCGCTATCTTGTTTTCATTCTTATGCTTATTCTGGCCACCCAGGTCGTTTCAACCGTGTTAGACCTGCAGTTTAACGGGTTGGTGGAAGAATCCATACCGGACAAAGATGCCAGAACGGCATTCTATGGCGGATTCTACGGTCAATGGTTGGGGATATCCGCAGCCGTCTTACAGTTTATCGGTGTGCCGATTCTGTTGCGATTATTCCCACTCCGTTTCATCCATCTGGGCATCCCCATGATCCATTTTGTTGCTTGTGGCGTGCTAACGGTTTCCCCATCTCTGGGAACCGGGGCCGCTGCGTTTCTGCTTTTTAAGGCGTTTGATTACTCGATTTTTCGCGCCGGAAAGGAAATGTTCTATATTCCTTTGTCTTTTGACGCCCGCTATCGGGCCAAGCAGGTGATCGATTCCCTGGGGTATCGGTCGGCAAAAGGGGCCAGTGCCCTGACCATTGCCCTGATTGGACTTGCCGCATCCACTGGCTCCGGGACGATTCCCGGGATGGCGTTTTCCTTAACCGCGATGGGGATGGCGGTGATCTGGTCCGGTATCGCGTCCAAGCTGACAACGCAATATCAGCAGTTGACTGAAACGAAACACCCAGACGCCTAAAGTCGAAAGGAGCAATCAAATGGGAAAAGTACTGGTTCTCTACCATAGCCTGACCGGTAATACCGAATATATGGCCGGGCTGGTGACAGAAGGGGCGAAAAAGATTCCGGACATTGACGTAAAATGCCTCTCGCTGAAGGAGGCCGGACCCGAAGATCTGCTGTGGTGCGACGGCATTGCCATGGGTGCGCCTACCCACATGGGCGTGGCACCCTGGCAGGTGGTGCAATGGTGGACCAAGGCACTGGGAAAGACATGGCCCCATATAGACGGAAAATTCGGATGTGCTTTTTCTTCCGCAGGCGGCTGGGGCGGCGGCAACGAGATGACCATCCAGTGCCTTTTGAAGATAATGATGAATCTTGGGATAATGGTATTCGGCGCTCCCGACTATACCGGTAAGAACACGACCCTGCACTACGGAGCGGTCGCTGTCGATAAACCTGAAACAGCCAAGGAAAAAGAAGCCTGTCGTCGCTTGGGGCGCAGGTTGGCCGAGTGGGTGGCGGTCTTCTACGACGGACGAAAAGAACAGAGCCCGCATCGGGCGAAATACAACAGATTCAAATTTGAGTGATAGATTCTAGGCCGCTCAATCTCAGTCCTGGCTGTTTCGGGCTGCAGACGCAATTCCTTAGCTCTCAGAGGAGTTAATCATGAGACCCAACATTGTATTTGCATTTGCCGATGACTGGGGTCTCTGCGACCTCCGGATAAGATGGATCGCTGGGGATAAGCACCGACCTCAACCTTAACCGGGAGGAGTCCGATTGTATGTAGGCGA
>JAZFSW010000070.1:0-2094 GCA_036446375.1 Desulfobacterales bacterium
AATGTTTTCATGAGCCATAGCGTATGACATTGTCTATGCAATGTCAACCTGTGTATCGTGATGGGAATTATCGAAAGGGGCCGAGGATCCTTCATCTATCGTTCTACCACGGATTCTCACGGAACTTCACTGAAACGAAGGAGAGGTTCAGGGCCGTCAATTGCTGTTTCCGTGGTTTATTCCGTGCCCTTTCCGTGGTGAAAGAAGATGTGGTAGATGATCGGCGCTATCCATCCTTGACATCGGTCGAATGTGTATGTATTGTACAGTTCATACACATTGCCAGCCGGGAGGAAAGGATATGAGAACCAACATCGTCATAGATGATGAACTGATGCATGAGGCCATGACACTCAGTCAGCTGAAAACCAAGAAGGCCGTTGTTGAAACCGGACTTAGACTTTTGGTTCAGATCAAGAAACAAGAGCAAGTCAAGAATCTGCGTGGTAAACTGAAATGGGATGGTGATCTCGATACAATGAGGCTGGACCGGTGATTCTGGTCGACACATCCGTATGGATTGACTACTTCAACGGTATTCCCTCCTGGCAGACAGACTTGCTTGACACTTACCTATCGGATGTTCCTGTTGTCGTTGGGGATCTGATTCTCACAGAGGTCCTTCAGGGCTTCAGATCTGACAAGGATTACGAAACCGCCAAGGACTTCCTTGCAGTCCTCCCATTTCGCCAGATCGGTGGCTACGATGTCGCCGTGCAGAGCGCCCGGAATTACCGACGCCTTCGGAGATCGGGGATTACCGTACGAAAAACAATTGATATAATCATCGCAACGTTCTGTATTATGGAAGGATTAATATTGCTCCATGATGACCGTGATTTTGATCCCATGGTATCCCACTTTTCCCTTAGGACACCACCCGCTCCAAGATAGTTTTGCTGCCTCTGTTGGGTCAGAAACTTCACTGTGGAGGTAATCCTTCTGTCTGGGCATCGCTGAAGAGCCGGGTCCCGCGGGCTGATTGCAGGCTGATCTCACACTCGGGGAAGACATCTTCCAGATAATCAATCAAATTGAGGTATCTTTCCTCATCATCCGATAGAATCACTATTTTATCCATTTCCACCCCTTTCGTGGTTGATTGATCGTTTCAATTGTCCAAGTTCTTAGCTTAACACCTGTCGGGTTGAAAGTCAAATAAAGCTATAATAGCGGATAGTTATGCGACATTGTGGCACCATATCCGACCATCCGGGCTATCGCGTTATCCAAACCGCTCCGTCTGGTAGGAACATGGCGTCTCAGGAATCCATTAATCGACCTGGCTTGTGCAACACACTAGAGGGATTTCGCGTTCTTCAGCATCATTCTTGAACTGAAATAGCGAGTGCCCGCCCGGCTCGCCTGAAGGCGAAACCGATGGCGGACAGGCATTCCTCGCAGCTCTGCTGCGGGGTTAGCGCGCGAATATGATTGGCAAAATTCCTTGCAGTCGGAGATTCTCCGCAGCTCTGCTGCGGGGAGTCTTCAATATTTCTTAGATTCTTCAAGATACTGAGACATCACCCCTTGCGCGTCTTTCCCCTTACTGCGATTGTAGCGCTTATAAACGCCGCATGACCTACAGTAGCACTTTTCCTTTGCAGCCAGGCTCTGGGTCTCGCCACCACAGAGGGTGCCGGCGATTGCCCAACAGCTATGCCCCATGCCTTCCCTTGAGGCGATGCATTCACCCAGTTCATCTGCTTTGGATCCGCCTTTCTCTGCGTGCTCTGCGGCTCTGCGGTGAAAGGTCAGAATTCTTTCCCGATAAGGCCGCCACTATTCCTCTCCATCCAACACGTCCCGAATCGTCCCAGCTATTTCACCCATGGTAATTGGTTTCATCACAAAAGCCTTAATGCCCATGGCCTTTGCCTCGTCCTCTCTAATCGAATCACTGTGCCCTGTACAAAGAATAATCGGTATGTCGGATCGGACGGCCATCATTTCCACTGCCATCATCTGGCCGGTCATATGGGGCATGGTTTGATCGGTGATAATCAGATCATACTTATCCGGTTGTGCTTTAAAGGCTTCAAGGGCTTCAGTGCTGCTGGTTCGGCTATCGACGGTGTAACCGAGGCGTTCCAG
>JAZFSW010000071.1:0-4426 GCA_036446375.1 Desulfobacterales bacterium
ATTTCTGTGGATTCAACAAGTGTGGTTGATAAGACCATAGGGCTGTATGATGTGCCATTTCTGTGGATTCAACAAGTGTGGTTGATAAGACCATAGGGCTGTATGATGTGCCATTTCTGTGGATTCAATAAATGCGGCTAATCTGAAGGTGGTCCTTGGTTGTTTATTGATTTCAGTATGTGGGGGTAGATGTGATCCACGATAATCCGATACCCTTCAGGGTTCGGGTGGATGCCATCGGACTGATTGAGTCTTGGTTCACCGGCAACACCTTCAAGGAAGAAGGGAATCAAGGCGATATGATGCTTCTGAGACATTTCAGGATAGACCCGCTCGAATTCCCCTGCATAAGCCGGCCCCAGATTTGGTAGCATTTTCATTCCCCCAAGGATGACATCGATGTCGTTTTCACTTAGAACCGATAGAATCTGATCAAGGTTGTTTCTCAGAAGGTCAGGATCAATCCCCCGCATACCATCATTGGCACCAATGACCAATATCACGATATCCGGTTTCAGAGAAGCGATCACCCAGTTGATGCGCGATAGTGTCCCGCTGCTTGTTTCCCCGCTGATCCCCGCATTAACCACCTTCAGGTCATAGCCGTCTGCGATGAGTCTACGCTCCAGCCGGGCAGGATAGGCGTCTGTTTCATCCACCCCCAGGCCTGCCGTCAAGCTGTCACCGAGAGCCACGACGGTTCTTGAATATGAGCGACCTGCTACCGGGGATGCCGGAGCCGGATCTGTAGGTTCCGGTTGCCTGGAGCATCCGGCAATACTCAGACCTAGAACCACACAGCCTGTTGCGACCCACTTTCTATAGTTCTTTTGCATTGAGCGCTTATGCTTCATGTCGTATCACTCGACCCCTTGAACCCTTGGACCCTCGAACCCCTGATCCCTTGAATCCCTTTGCTATGCCTCATGCTGCTCCCTCAAGAAAGCAATCGGCTTCTTATCGAGAATCGACTTAGATGTAACGATACCGATCACGACAACGAGAAGCACCGATGCACACATCATCAAAACAGATGAAGGGAAAAAGAAGCGATACGAAATGTCAAAGGTATACGTACAGATCATATATGCTGCCGTCTCGGACATGATCAGTGCCAGCAAGCCGCTGAGCAAACCGATGAGCATATTCTCGAGGGCAAACACCCGAAAGACAAACCGTTTCTTTGCACCCAACACCTTATAGTAGACCGACTCAAGGACCCTTTCGGCCCGTGTGGCAAAAATCGCACTGACCAGAATCAATATCCCGGCAACGATACTTAACAAGGTAAAGAACCGGATGATCCCGGATAGCTGTTTCATCAGACTCGAAAAGATCTTTATGGTTTCAGAAACATCAATGACACTGATATTCGGGAACCGGGAGACGATGGTATTCTGCAGTGATCTCACCTTGTTCTCTTCCACATTGAGGGCGGCAAAAATGGTCTGTGGTGCTCCTTTCAAGATCTTTTCCGGAAATACAAAATAGAAGAACGGGCTCATCGATTCCATATTCTGGGTGCGTATGCTGGAAATGCGGGCCTTCACCGGCACCCCCTGGATTCTGAATTCGATGGTGTCGCCGATTGTCATCGGTCTCATATCTACCACAATGTCCAGTATCGACACCTCCGGTTCTTCCCCGCCCTCCTGGAACAGGTTCCCACCGGCAATGATGCTCTCATTGTCCATCAGATGATCCCGATAGGTGAGATTAAAGACACGAGAAAAATTATCCCGACGTTTCTCGCCTTCTTTCTTGCGATCGATGGCAACGCCGTTGATGGAAAGAATTCTGGCGCGAACCACAGGATAGAAGATGATATCGCGACCGATGATTGCTGAAAGATCGTCTACCTGGGAAGGCTGGATATCAAGAAAGAAAAGATTGGGTGCATCGGGAGGATACGCTTGAACGAAGGTGGCATCCAGATTCTTTTCCATCAGATAGATGGTCAAGATGACACAAAGCGATGCTGTCAGGGTGATAACAATCGGCTTTGTCGGGTTTCCCTGGCGAAACAGCCCTCTAACGGCCCTGCGAAAGGCAAGCTGCCGGATGTGGATTTTCCTCAGAACCAGCAGCATCAGGTGGGCGAAGAAGAAGGTCACCAAAACCAGACAGCCGATGCTGCCGATAAAATAAAGACCAAATGTCAGATCCTTCATCTGCCAAAAGACCAGACCGGAAAAAAAGGCGAAAAAGAGCAGTCCGGACACGATGAATGGCCATCTCTTCTCTACTCTGGCAGGCCCCTTACGCAGAATCATAACCGGCCGGCTTTCTCTGAGCCGATAAAGAGGAATGAATGCAAACAGTGCCACAACCGAAAAACCAAGCAGAATGCCTTTCACGACACCGGTCCATGAAATGGATACCTGCATATTTTCCGGCAGAAAGGATGCGAGGGTCAGCGCCAGGCCATGTTGAACCAGATAGCCGGCAGCAAGCCCAACGACAATTCCGATAATACCAAGGATAAATACGATCAGCATGTAGTGCCGGGTGATGTACCTGTTGGTAGCCCCCATCGCTTTCATGATAGCGATGCTGGTTTCCTTTTCCTTCAGGAATGCCGTTAGCGTGACTTGGATGCCGAATCCGGAAATGATCATGATGAAGAAGCCGACAAGTTTGAGGAAGAAAAGGAAGTTGTCGAAAAATCGCTTGAAACGGGACTGCGCCGTTTGAAATGTGTCAACACGCTCTTGATCCACAACAGCAACCTTTTTTAACCGGCTGGCAATCCGGTTGACCGCCGATGGATCCGAAACCTTCAGCAGGTTCATGTAGGTAACCCGGCTTCCCTTTTGAATGAGACCCAGGGATTCCCGATCGTCGTCGGCCACAAACACCCGCGGACCGAATGAAAAAAGATCTACCGGACGATCCGGCTCTGCGGTCACCACATCGTGAATCACCAGGGTGATGAAGCCGACCTTCAGCGGATCACCCACCCTTAATCCGAGTCTGTCCAGCAGCGCTTGGGCCACAATCGTTCTGCCCGACGTCAACCCATCATGAAACGATCCGCCTGATTTCAAGCGGACGTTTCCATAGAAGGGGTAACCTGATTCGACGATCTTTATGTCGGCGAGTACAGAGTCACCTTCATCGCCGGAGCGAACCACACTGTAAAACTCGTAATACTTTGCCCGCTCAGCCCTGCCCTTTCCAACCAGATCATCTATTGCCCGATCGAGGGGATCTGAAAGCTCGCTATGGGAACGGACGATAATGTCGGCTGCATGAAATGCTCTCGCATCATTTTGCAGCAAACGATTGATGCTTTCTGAAAAGCCGCTGAATGCGGTGATGGTGCTCAAAGAGAGGACAACACAGAAGATGAAAACAACCGCCTGCTTTGAAGATCTCAATAGTTGCCGAAATATGAAGGGGAGATGCATCGTTACCCCGCAATGCGCCCATCTTTCAGGACGATCACCCGATCAGCGGCTTGGGAAATCATGGGGTTGTGGGTAACCAGTATCAGTGTTGCGCCCTGCTGGGTTTTCAGATCAATGAGTTGTCTGAGAATCGCTTCACCGTTTTCTGAATCGAGATTGCCCGTGGGTTCGTCGGCAAAGAGTACTTTGGGACTGTTGATCATCGCACGACACAGGGCAACCCGTTGCTTCTCACCGCCAGACAACTGACTGGGCAGATTGTCCCCCCTATCTTCCAGCGCCACCTGTTTCAGCAATTTCATTGCGCGCTGTGGAGCATCGGCGTCACCCTTCAGCTCTGCAGGAAACATGATGTTTTCCATCGCGGTCATGGAGGGGACCAGATGGAAGGATTGGAAGACAAAGCCAATAACGGTATTTCGCAGCGGGGCCAGTTGATCTTCAGAAGCCGCTGTAATATCCTGTTGATCAATGAAGACCTCGCCGGAGGTGGGGCGATCCAACCCGGAGAGCAGTGTGAGCAATGTGGTTTTACCGCTTCCGCTGCTTCCCGTGATGACAAGAAACTCGCCGGGATCGACCGTCAGAGATACATCATCGAGTACCGTGAGGACGCGATGATCCACCGTATAGGTTTTGGTAATATGTTTGGCTTCGATGATGGGCATCGTTTTGGGGTGTTGAAGGTCTACGTTACTCAAAATTGACCACGGATTGTAGGACACCTTCTTCGTCTGCAATCGATCGCCGGAGGTCCTTTATCGTGTCCCGATCGGTTATCGGCTCAACCCGGGTTCTGGCGCTGCCATTCTTGTCGGTTTTGAATTTCCAATCAATGATGTATCCGGGTACCTGCACATATCCGCAGCCCCCTTCGGTACAGCAACTGTTATCCACTTCACCATATCCCATCAGATACAGGACCTCTCGGTCCCCATAGGGCAGGCGCACTTCTTTAACCGGCACATAAAATGCGCTAACGAAATTCACCTCCTCATCCAGTAAGGGATGGATGA
>JAZFSW010000072.1:0-2342 GCA_036446375.1 Desulfobacterales bacterium
CCGGTTTCATCTTACCATACCACTTGGCAGCCTTTTGCATCCAACCGCAGAGTTTGGCCCCCAGAACCAATTGGCTGAGATTATTCAACCCTTCGGGTGAAAGACCATATTTGTTTTTCAATCGGTTCAGGTCTTCATAGGGGGCTCTTTTGGCCTTTTCGATCCGCTGGTTGATGTCCACCAGCGCCTGATCGAAATCCTGCTTCGTTTGCTGCAACCGGTCCATATCCTGTTTGATGTCTTTGGCGATATTGCTCGCATCGCCAATCGAGCTCAACATGCTCAGGCTGAATCCTTTTGAGCCGGACCTGAGTTTATCGATCCGTTTCCTGTAATTATCGAATGTCTCTCTGTTCGGTAAATCGGCCAGACGTGCCTCCCATTTCTTCTTCTCCGCATCAAGATCGGTCTGAAAAGACGCCACCAGCGCCAAGGTCTCCAGCCTTTCATTCCTGACGATCTCTTTGACATCCAACTGGTCGAATTGGGGCAGGCCCGGTTTCTTGCAGAAATCCTTCTTGCCACCCGTGTCGACCGGATCCTGCTTCTTTGCGGTACCCTTTTCGGAAACAACGGCACCGGAAGACCTGCGGGGGGTATTCAGGCGCATGCCTTCAAGGGTCATTTCATTAACGATCATTTTCCGGCGGAGCAGGCTTAACGTATCTATTGTCAGGCTGATCCTGGACACCTGAACTGCGTTCTCCATCGGTTCGTCCGGATTGGTTACCTGCAGATCGTTCAGTTCCAGGCCCGCAGGAAAAAGGGAAACGGTCGCCTTTGCCAGTTCAACCTTTGCCCCAATGGCTTTGGTCCCGTATTTTTCAAGGTTCCGTTCGACGATGCCGTCGATGGATAGGATCCAAACCAATCCGATCAATCCGACAACGCATACAAAAGCAACCAGCCCCTTCCATCTTATCCACTTCTGCATAAGGCACCTCTCTAGCCTGCAATTGCCATATAGGCTGCATAAACGCGACTGGCTTTAACAACCTGCATCAGACGTGTTCTTTGAACCCACGTGAGTATATGGTCCCGGTACTTTTTGATCAGCAGGTTCGACGTAATATAAAACGGACCGATAGCCACGAAAGAGAATACAAGACTCCCCATGGTTATGGTGTTGCTGAAGTTTTCAATCCGCATGGCCGGCATATTGTAAAGCGCCGTCCAGAATGCTTCCAGGGCTTGGAGGCTCAGAACCGATATCCCCAATTGATGGAACAGGGGATCGATAATGTGGGCCACCCCGGAAAACACGACGAAGCTGAGAATAAACGCCGATAAATTCACTCTCATCAGGAAGGCCGCCAGCAGGATCAGGATGTTATGGAGGCTCATGAGGGGGGTCAGGCCGACGATCAAGCCAAAACAAAACGCCAGGCTTATCTGCCCCGGATCGGATTCCGAATTCAAAACATGGAGAAGTTTAGCGATCAATCGGATCATCTTTCTTCCTCCTTTCTTGTTTCGTTCAGGAATAGCACTACATAGCATCCTTGACCCATTACACCAATTGTAAAGTGATTTTATCCATCTTCATGGGCTGTCACATTGCGGCCGGCATTGCGGGCATTGCGTGCGGTTGGCGGTTGGGGGTCGGGCCAAGCCAACTATCTGATATGACGTTGAATCGTCTCGAAAAAGGGGCCGAAAACGGCCCTATATGCATGTTTTGGGGGTCAAAACCGACCGTTCAAGAGATACGATTCGAGAAAGCCATCCCTGACCTTTCGGCAAACCTATCCCAAAGCACTTCATTGCTGGTTGGGCCACGCTAAGTCTATGTGGACATTGGTGAAATTTAGGGGGTCGGGTAGAATAACGGTGCGCTCAGCTTTATCCAGGGGGACCTCCATGCATTTATGCGTTTCTATCGTCTGTTCCCCCTGATGCCCGGGCTCGCCGTTCGCGCCTGGGGGGCCTACGCCTGGCAATTGACATTGAAAACAGAGCGCGGTACGTTCATAGCTCTAAGAGTTGCAGTGCCGTCGGAATGCACAATCCTGAAAGAAGACACCATGAAGATAATTACCGACATCCAGAGCATTGAAAAGATGGCAGGAGAAAAAGAGGACCAGAACTGGCTGTTTCGTTGTTTTGTCAAAGCATCTTATATGGGAGCTGAGGAATTGGATGCGATTGTGCACAAGCTCTATGGCGAGGTTTCGGCACAGATCAATTGCCAGACATGTGGCAACTGTTGCAGGATAATGCACCCAATTCTCAGAAAGAAGGATATCAGGCGGCTCGCATCCCACCTTTCGGTGTCTGAAGATACGTTTGAGAAGCAATACCTCGTGAAGGGCGACGGAGAGAAAATCACTTTTCGAGATACC
>JAZFSW010000073.1:0-5036 GCA_036446375.1 Desulfobacterales bacterium
CTGGCTATGGGTATTGGCGGGCTGCGATCGCAAGCAGAAGACGGTCTCGGTGACACAAGACAAGGGGGTGGTGACGCGGAAAAAGAAGCGTGGTACGAGGCGGTCATCATCGCACTGGACGGCCTGAGTGGATTCATTAACCGATACGCCACATTGGCAGCAGCAGTCGCCGAAAAGGCGATTGAACCTGCGCGTGCCAAAGAACTGATAGAGATCGGCAATATCGCCAGCCATCTGTCCCAGGAGCCGCCGCGGTCATTTCGGGAAGCACTGCAGTTTTTCTGGTTTGCTCATATTGCTTTTGAAAGCACACTGAATTTTCTTTCGTTGGGACGATTCGACCAGAATCTCTGGCCTTTCCTGGAACACGATAGGGCCGCCGGCACCTGTTCTCTGGAAGAAGCACAAGAACTGATCGATTGCCTGTGGCTGAAATTCAATGATCGGCTCAGCACGTATGAAGTGGCCAGTCAACAGGGACCGGGCGCGATGATGCTGACGATGTCCGAAGAGGAACTGGTCGGGACCATCGCCGGTGCCTGGAGTTTGTGGCTGGGTGGGAATACAACCCAGGATAGAATAGTGCCGCTTCACGGTGCCGAGTTCAGCCTCTGGCTGCAGACCATGCCCCTGTCCGGTCTGACACCCGAGGGTGTAGATGGTACCAATCCACTGACCTATCTGTGTCTCAATGCAACGCGCAGGCTAAAACTCCCCCAGCCGAGCATATATGTCCGGCTGCACAAGCAATCCCCTCCCGAATTATATGAGCGGGCGGTTGACTGTATTCAGCATTCCGTGGGCCCGTGCATATTTAACGATGATGTCATTATTCCGGCTCTGGAAAAACAGGGCTTTCCCACCGAGCATGCGAGAGATTATACCACCGATGGATGCTGGGAGACATTTATCCAGGGAAGATCGCAGTTCAAATACAGCATCCTCTCGGCCCCCGAGGCCTTGATGCGGGCACTTTTCCCCGGTCGCTGGGACAAAGAGGCCGTTGCCCTGGCCTACGATAAGGCGTTTGATCCCTTCGCCGATATGACGATTCCCGACCCCTATGGTTTCAAGACCTATGATGAGTTGTGGGTGTCTTTCAAGGCTCAGCTGGACCGGTATATCAAAGGTGCCGTTGAAACGGTGCATGCTTTCTGGGACGGCCGCCTCTATGATATCGCGCCACTGCCCCTGCTTTCCGCATGTGTCGAGGGTCCGCTGGAATCGGGGACCGACATCACCCGACATGGGGTCGAATATGCGATCTCTACACCGTTTCTGAGCGGATTGTCCCATACGGCCGATTCACTGGCAGCCATCAAGAAATTGTGTTTCGATGAAGCGCTGATCAGCTGGACGGATCTGCTCGATGCTGTTGGAAACAACTGGGAAGGCAATGAAGCGATGAGGCAAATGGTAATGACACGGGCTCCGGCATACGGGAACGATATCGATTACGTCGATGATATCGCTAAAGAGATTGTGGCGTTTTATATCGACCGGATCCATACCTATGCTGCCGACACGGGGAGCAGGATCACGTTCAACCCGGGTGTGGGCACATTCGAGCACTATGCAGCCATCGGATCGGTACTTCCTGCTACGCCCGATGGCAGGCGGGCAGGGGAACCGGTCGGATCCAATGCGTCACCGACAAATGGGAAGGCCAGAAGCGGGCAGAGCGCAGTGATAAACTCTTATCTTAAGCTGGCCGTATCCGATACACCGACCGGCGCCCCCCTGGACCTTGCATTGGATACAGGGCTCGGCCGGCTTCTTGAGCCCTTGATTCGATCTTTTATAGACAAGGGTGGCAATCTACTGTCTATCAGCATGAATGATGTTGAAAAACTGAAAGCGGCCATGGTGGAGCCGGAGAACTATCGGGATCTCAAGATTCGAATTGGTGGATGGGAAGCCTTCTTTGTGGATCTTCCTCCCGCATACCAGGAATGGCAAATCAAGAAATACGAGCAATATGCAAACTGATCGGTCCCGGAAAGGACAGGTCTTCTTGCAGAGGTCTGACTTCAGGAAGGAGGATATCGATGAGAGCAGCATTCTATAACGGATTCAAAGACTACAGCATTGAGGAGATCGAAGACCCCATTGCCGGGGACGAGGGGGTGGTGGTAAAGGTAAGAGCTGCGGGCGTATGTGGCGGAGACCTGCATGCCTACAAGGACATGCATATGGAGCGTCCCCCCGGCAGACTGGTATATGGCCACGAGAACGCAGGAGAAGTGGTCGAGGTCGGCAAGAACGTTAAGGGCGTTGCGGTTGGCGATCGGGTGTTTTCCGAATCGTTCGGATTCTGCTTCACATGTGACGCCTGCAAGCAGAAGAAGTATGCTCAGTGCACTTCCGGGCTCCGGGTTGCAGGACTATCGGAACTCAACGGCGGATTCGCCGAGTATCTCTGGGTACCGGTTGTCTTCCAGAATCCGGAAACCGGTACGCCCAGCAATATCCTGAAGCTCCCGGATTCCATGAGCTTCCAGGAGGGTGCCCTGACAGAGCCAATCAATATCGGTTCCGGTGTGGTAAGGGACATGAAGCCGGACGGCAATACGACGGTTCTTGTCTTCGGGGCCGGTATGATCGGGCTCGGGACGGTAATGAACCTCAAATCCGTGGGTGTCTCCAAGATCATATCCTGTGATATCTCCGACATGCGCCTTAAGGCAGCAGGAGAGCTGGGTGCTGACGTCCTGCTCAACGGAGAAACGGAAGATGTCCTGGCCAGGGTCATGGCGGAAACCGGCGGCGTGGGTGTCGATGTCGTCGTGGAAGCAGCCGGGGTTCCGGAAACCTTTCACAAGGCCATCGCCTGTGTACGTCGGGGGGGTCGGATCACGGTGGTGGCATATTTTGAAGAGCCCGTCGATTTCAGACCCCATCACCTGATCAACAAGGGCGTAAAACTCCTGCCCGGTGGCGGGGCCGATTTTTACGGGGCATTTGAACTGGTAAGATCGGGAGCAGTGAAAGAAAAGCAGGTCATCAGCCATGTGTTCCCCCTTGATAAGGTCAATAAGGCCCATGAGACGGCCATAGACACAAAGGGATCGGTGAAGGTCATGATCGATCCATGGTGCTGAAACGAAGCTATACGAGCCACGCAATCACACCCGGAGTCCCATCCGGTTTAGAGCGCGGTATCCCGCAGCCGGGCAGGAGAACCGTTCTTAGGGTTCGCGCAGAAATAGGTTCACAGATGAGTGGCGTTGAGGCGCCCAGCTGACAAGGCGAGGAAACGTAGGAATATCAGGCATATTCCGAGTTTTCTCAACGCAGTCAGGTGGGATGCATCGGCGCCAAGAATGTGAAGTTATTTTTGCGCGAGCCCTTAGGAGATCAGGATAGGAAAGAACGCCCTATGCAATTGGATTATGCGCTCCTGGAACGTTTTGAAAACGGTCTGGATCCTCAACATCTTGACGCTTCGGCGGTAAGTGCGAAAGTGGTGGGATATGGGGAAATGTCGACCGTTTTTCAGATCGACGACCATCCCGCTGTGGTTTTCAAAAGACTCCCCCTTTTCAAAGATCGATCCGCTGCTGAAACGTATGGTTCCATGTATGATGAATATTGCGAGCTGCTGACGCAGCTGGGTATCTTTCTGCCGGACAGTGAGACGATCGTCATCGAGGTCCCCAAGCGACCCGTCACATTGTATATCGCCCAGGAGATGCTGCCTGCGCAGCGATTCGGTCATCGCCTGATTCATAGCCAGGACGAAGCATCGGTGAAACAGCTCATCGAAACGATCATGGTGGCTTCCGAAAAAGTGTGGCAATTCTGTGAAGAAAATCGACCCGGGATGGAGCTTGCTCTGGATGGACAACTCTCCAATTGGGTATTGACCGATGAAGACAATGAACCCCGATTGGTTTTCATTGATACCGGCACGCCCTTAATCAAGAAACAGGGCCGCAACCTGCTGGACCCGGACCTGTTGCTTCAGGCTGCACCCAAACCGTTTCGATGGATTATTAAATGGCTCTTTGCCGATGAGGTAATGAACCGGTACTATGACCCCCGAAAGAACATGATCGATCTGGCAGCCAACCTATACAAGGAACAGAAGCCGGAGTTGATTCCGATGTTTATTCAGATCATCAATGAAAAGCTCCCCGCAGGAGTGACTCCACTTGTCACAAAAGACATTGAGCGGTATTATCGGGAGGATAGATTCATCTGGTCGCTTTTTCTGGCCCTGCGAAGAGTGGACTGCTGGTTGACAACGGCCGTCTTTCGACAACGGTATGAGTTCATCCTTCCCGGAAAGATCAAACGATAAAAGGGTGCAGCAGACGACGGATAAGGAGAAGTCGTGCAGCTGCTGGACATTGCTCTGACGGCCTGCGAAAAGGACATGTTGGAAAATAGAGGCTAAGTACTCACCCCCCCGGCAAAGAGGTCGAAGATGTGTGATACCTTTGTGGCGCTTCCATCAATAACATCCGACGGGTCGGTTATATTTGGAAAGAACAGTGACCGGGAACCCAATGAGGCCCAGGCCCTGGAATATCGCCCGCCACGACAGGTCCCGGACGGCGAGCGGGAAGACGTGTCTTGCACCTATATTTCAGTTCCGCAGGCAAAGGAAGCCTATGCGGTTCTCCTCGGCCGTCCCTTCTGGATGTGGGGTGCCGAAATGGGTGCCAACGAAAAAGGGGTGGTTATTGGCAATGAGGCGGTGTTTACCAAAATGCCCACCGCCAGAACCGGTGGCCTGACAGGAATGGATATGGTTCGCCTGGCGTTGGAGCGATCGGCTACATCGGCGCAAGCACTTGAAACGATTGTTGGGCTCCTTTCGGACCACGGACAAGGGGGCGCCTGCGGCTATCAGGACAAGAAGCAGTTCTATCACAACAGTTTTATCATTGCCGACAGCAAAAGTGCCTGGGTGCTTGAAACAGCCGGACACCTGTGGGCGGCTCTTGAAATCAGGGATGCCTACAGCATCAGCAACGGCCTGACCATTGGTGAAGCATCGGATCGAAGCCATCCGGAGTTGATCAGCACGG
>JAZFSW010000074.1:0-17865 GCA_036446375.1 Desulfobacterales bacterium
GGGACGGCCACAGAACTGACCGGTGATGGAGGCCATCGGGTGGATCAGCTGATGGTCTATCCCGGGGCCACCTGCCCGGTCCAAGCGGATGACTACCGGCAAAACCATATGGTTGTTGCCGGGGGCAGAGCCATCCTTACGATCGATGGTACGCGTCACGAATTGAAAACCGGAGCTTCGATTTTCATCCCCTGTTTGTCTGCCGTTACCGTTGAAAATCCGGGGAAGCGTTCTCTTACCCTTATCTATACACAGGTCGGAATAACGGACACCGAATCGGACAATCGCTGAATCGGAAGAAGGTAACATCGATAGAAAAAGGCATATACCAGATGAGAGTTCCCCTGCTTGATCTTAAGGCGCAGTATCAGACGATAAAGAAAGCGATCCTTAGCGCTACGGAAGCGGTTTTTGAAAGCCAGTATTTTATCCTGGGACCGGAGGTCGAAGCCCTGGAAAAGAATATTGCCGAATACTGCCAGACCGCTCATGCCGTCGGGGTGTCGTCGGGTACCGATGCCCTTCTCATTTCTCTCATGGCTGCCGATATCGGGCCCGGGGATACGGTGATGACAACCCCTTACACCTTCTTTGCTACTGCCGGTGCTATTGTGCGTTGTGGGGCCACACCCGTTTTTGTCGACATTGAAAAGGATATATACAATATCTCACCCTCGGGGATAGCCCGATGTATTGATGGCATGAATACAGCGGAACGGGAAAAGCTGAAGGCGATAGTGCCCGTCCATCTTTACGGCCAGTGCGCGGATATGGATCCGATCCTTGCACAGGCCGCGGAATCTCAGCTTGTTGTCATTGAGGATGCAGCCCAGGCCATCGGTGCATCGTACAAGGACAGGCCCGCTGGTTCCATGGGGGATTTTGGCTGTTTTTCCTTTTTCCCTTCAAAAAACCTTGGCGCCTTTGGAGATGGGGGGATCGTTACCACGGATTCCGGAGAGCAGCTTGAGAAATTGACGGTGCTTCGGGTCCATGGATCCAGCCCGAAATACTATCATGGGGTGGTGGGAGGAAACTTCAGGCTGGATGCCCTTCAGGCGGCCATCGTCTCTGTTAAGCTCAAACATCTGGACCGGTGGACCTGCTCCCGGCAGGAAAATGCCAGTAGATATCGGGCCCTTTTTTCCGAGGCGCGCCTGGATGGCACTGTCAAACTGCCCGCGGAAAAGACCACCCGTCACATATACAATCAATTTGTGGTGGCGGTTCCGGAGAAAAGGGATGCTCTGAGGGCGTTTCTGCAGGAAGCGGGCATCGGCACCGAAGTCTACTACCCTGTCCCTCTCCATCTCCAGGCGTGCTTTTCATCCCTCGGTTACCGGAAAGGTGATTTCCCCCAGGCAGAGCATGCCGCCCGGCACACCCTGGCGCTTCCCATTTATCCCGAACTTTCTGAAGATCAGCAGGCCTATGTTGTAGATATGATCCGCGCCTTCTATTCGTAACGGATTAACTGTTCCCGGGTTCAGCAGGTTCAGGGCTAACGGCCCGGCATCTGGCCTGGAGTACGGTCTGTTTGATCGTTGAAGAAACAACGTTAATCGGTTGGGGTTGCGTCCCGCTTGCAGCGGGATTGCGGTAAAGACCCAACCGAGAACCGACCCATCACGCCATGGCGCAACGCAACCGATAGACGATTGACGTAACGAGCCGCGCAACCGATCAACCGACACCGAGACCTTATTGTAGTTTCAGATGGGCGTCAGTCCTGAACCCCCGAAGGTCGGTACCGGTTGTATGCAGCCATTGCTTCTTGCCGGAAACGGTGTTCTTCGTCTTGGTATCGGGGAGAGAAGTGGAAGAGGGTGAAGCGTTTTACACCGGCTTTGCCCGCAATGGTGCCGGCTTGGCCGGCTGTCAGGTGGTATTTCTTTTCGGCAAGGGTGCTGTCTCTGTCCAGAAACGCCGCTTCGATAAACAGGTGGTCGGATCCCATCGCCAACGCCACCATCTCTTCTTCATTCTGCCGGCTATAGATCGCATCGGCAAGATAGGTCACCTTCTGGCCCGGGGTTATCAGGGCGATTTGTGTTGACAACTCACCCAAGCCAAAGCGTTTCATCGTCTCATTCCCTTTGCTGCACGGTACCTCAAATACGGATTCCGGATCCTGCCCGTTAAACAGCGCTTCTTTAAACGATTGAATCCATGGGCCGACCTCCAGCCCGAGGGGGGCAAGCCCTGCCTTTCTGATGTTGATATGAA
Organism: Desulfobacterales bacterium; assembly: GCA_036446375.1. Taxonomy (GTDB): domain Bacteria; phylum Desulfobacterota; class Desulfobacteria; order Desulfobacterales; family JAZFSW01; genus JAZFSW01. Next base: position 2,227 of record JAZFSW010000074.1, read on the forward strand.
ACCGTTCTTCGATGCAATATCCTATGGAGGGGATACTGTGGTCCAGAATAGCGGCAGATACGGTAAGTCCCGGCTCTTTGAACACTACCGGACAGCGGGGGGTTTTGACCATGGTTGTGTCTGGGATAAATCCGCTGTGACAGGGATAGACTTGTGTTGACAGGTGGGTTGGCCCGATTTCAGATGCCGCAATTGAGAATCGGGCATCGTAGTGTTTTACCAGGTTCCATGTGTAGCCGGCCAGCTTTCCTTCAACGTTCTTCAGGAATCCTTCCGGGCCGTAAAGGTGAAGGCTCTTGTCTCTGCCCAGAAGCAGGCGCAACAACCGGTCAAAACCCACCATATGATCCATGTGGGTATGGGTGATAAAGACCTGACCGATTTTGAGGATATCTTTTGCCGGGAGGCGTGAAATGTCTCCAAGATCGAACATCATCCCGCGTTTTTCAAACTGGAAGGGTACAAACAACCCGGGGTCGTCAAAAGGCCCATTGATCAACCGCGGATGGAAAGAAGGTTGCATGTCACATTATGAAGGGATGTATTTGGCGATCTGCTGGTTGATGCATACGTAGATATCCGTGTCAGAGCCGAAGATATCCACGACACTCCTGTGGTCGATGAGTTGCTCAATGACAAACGCCGTAATATAGAGACTGACCACATGGGGGTTGGTAACGAGCTGTCTGAAGGGAGCGATCTGAAAGTCGACGTCAAAGTCCTCCGAACGACTGAGTTTCTCCACGCATCTGGTGATCTGTTCTTCCACGGCGGCTTTGTCCGTGGTTTCCACCAGTTCATTTTCCACAAGCTTCATGGCAATTGCATTGGACAGCGGCTCGATGCATTCTCTCGCATTACTGATGGCTCTTCGTCGGGCGTGCTCCTGAGCGGATTCTATTCTCGATAAAATGCTGGATTCCCGATTGCTGGGACGAAATACCTTTGCCATATAGTATCACCTTTCCTGCCGATGGTTTCCCCCTACCTGATGAGGACGCTTCTTCAATCGACTATCATAGATTCAAGGCACCCGAAATGCAAGGAAAATGTTTACTGCTCCAGAGGTGCCCAGCCCTTTTCAATTGGGCCCCCAATCGCCGGGCAACGACAACGCCTCGATTATCATCTGGGCGGTTTTCTTGCCCTTCCAGTAGTTCCAATTCAGTCGGAACAGGACATGATCGTAATGGGTCTTGAAGGTCTCCGCCGGATCGATATTGAACTGAATGGCATTAAAGGGTTTGCTCTCCCCGGCCGATGTCGCCTTGACCGACATGCGCCGGTGGTGTTTACCGACGATCTTTGCCGACACCATATCGACAGGGCCTGTAATGAACACCGGTTCCGGATTTCCCTCACCAAAGGGATTTAAGGATTCGAGTTCATCGATAAGTTCATCGGTGATATCCTCAAGGGCCAGATGATAATCGATGGATATTTTCGGGAGAAAATCATCCGGGACCGTCATGGTTTCCATGACGTGTTCAAATCTTTCTTTAAACCCGTCGATCTGCGCCGGTTGTATACTCAATCCGGCTGCCATCGAATGCCCGCCGAATTGCTCCAGCTGTTCTTTACAGGCGGAAAGTCCTTCGTAAAGATCAACACCCGGTATGCTTCTAGCCGAGCCCCTCCCCCTGCCGTCTTTTGTTGAAATAAGGATCACCGGCCGGTGGAATCGCCGGCAGAGCCGGGCGGCGACGATGCCAAGAACACCCCCGTGCCAGTGATCGTGGTGCAGGACCAGACTGTGCTTTCGCAGCAAACCAGGATCGGTTTCTATATCCGCCAGCGCATCGGCCAGCATCCCACTTTCTATTTCCTTACGCTGGGTATTGAGCCGGTTGAGCTCCCGGGCCGTTTCTGTTGCCTCAGACGGGTTCTTTGTGGTCAAAAGGGTGACGGCCATACCGGCATGTGCCATCCGGCCCGCTGCATTTATCCGCGGGGCCAATCGGAACGCGATATCTTCAGCGTTCACCGGATGATCGCCAATTCGGCAGGCGTCCACCAATGCGCGGATACCGGGTCGGTGGGTCGTGTTGATTTTGTCAAGTCCTGCCTTGGAAAGGATCCGGTTGTCCCCCAAGAGGGGCACCCGGTCGGCAACGGTCCCCAGGGCCACCAGATCGCAGAACCGGGCCAGATTGGGTTCGGATCGAAGCTTCCAGAAACCGCCATCCCGCAGCTGTTTTCGCAGGGCAATGATGAGAAAGAAGGCAACACCCACACCGGAAAGTGTTTCAAAGCCTGCGGCGCAGTCCAGTCGTTTCGGATTGACCACCGCAAGAGCCGGCGGCAGGTTCTGGTCAACCGTGTGGTGATCGGTAACAATAACATCGATCCCCTCTTGTTGGGCCAACCCGATAGCATCGTGGCTGGCAGATCCACAATCAACCGTGATGATCAGCTTTATGTTGTTCGGGGATGCCACTTCACCGATATGGTGCGTTTGAAGACTATAGCCCTCTTTGGTTCTGTGGGGGATGTAGGTGGTGACCTCCGTATCGGCAGCGTTGAAAAAATCGAGAAGAATAGCGGTTCCTGTGATGCCGTCTGCATCGTAATCGCCAAAAATGAGGATCTCTTCTTGATCGGTGATTGCCCTCACAATACGATCGACGGCGACATCCATATCCTTTATATCAAAGGGCGGTCGCAGATGGGCCAGTGACGCATCGCGAAATCCGATAGCCTCTTCTGGCGTGCAGATGTTTCGATTGACGAGAATCGATGCGGTGACCGGGTGGCATTTCAGTGCCGCGCAGAGGCTCTCAACGGATGGGGCATCGGGCTTCAGGAGGTGCCATTGCTTTTTCATGGAAGGCCTATATCCCATAATGCCCCATCAGACAAGACCAAATCCAATGGACCCGGTCCATGGACTATCGTTCTGAGGACTTTTTTGTTGCTTAAAACGGCGTGAAATTATATGAACCCGTGTTTGCATCTCTTACCGCCCGCTCCTCCCGATTACATCGGGACCCTTCGCTCGAGACGCAGAGGGCGCAGAGATAACTCTTGATGGATTGCGCCGATGCGACTCAGGTGCAAATCATCACTCTTTTCCAACTAATATTACACAAGAAGGCATTTCAGAACGACAATTGACTGGCCTATTGCTTTTCTCTGCGTTCTCGGTGTCTCTGCGGTGAAAGGCCAAGATTCCTTTTTCGATCAGACCAGCCGTTTTTCTGGGCCAGAGGTGGCGCTTGTATGAAGCCACTGTATTTACCAAAGGGTCCTTCAGGGGGGGTCGGGTTGGATACCATAGAGAAAATATTCAGGATCGATCGGCGGGAAATTGCCTATCTGCGGTTTATATTTGAAGCCTATGACGGTCTTGCCGTGGTGACAACCATCGATTCTCAGTCAGGCACCGTGGCCCTTTATATTCCCCCCGGAAGTGAAGCCGATGTTGAACGGATCATTGAGGATCTGGGGAAAGAGATGCTGATTGAGCCAGTGGTTAGGTGAAACAAGCGGGCATGGCATGTATGTAACCTGGAAACAGAACGCAGGGGGTGTGTGAACCGGATGGGTAACCGAAAGAACCTGTATATCCATACCATCGGGTGTCAAATGAACCACTATGACACGGAACAAATGGCAAAGCGGCTGGCACCTGTAGGCTATGACATCACCCCATTTCTGGAGAGGGCAGATCTTATCATCACCAATACCTGTTCCGTGCGGGAAAAAGCGGAGCAGAAAGTATACAGCTTTCTCGGTCGTCTCGTTGAGATGAAAGCAGAAAAGCCCGATCTTATCATCGGTGTCAGTGGATGCGTGGCTCAGCAGGAAGGTGCGGCTATCTTGAAACGGGTGCCGAAGCTGGATCTTGTCCTGGGGACGCATGCCATTGCCCGGTTGCCGGGAAATATTCAGCGGTTAGAAAAGCAACGATCCCCTATCGTTGATGTTGAGGTGTCCACTACCATTGATGATTTTGTGGCTTCGGCCGACCCGGTCCAGGCCGATCACGTCACGGCGTTTGTCACGGTTATGAGAGGGTGTGACAATTACTGCACCTATTGTATCGTACCCTATGTACGGGGAAGGGAAATGAGTCGGCCCGCTGAGAAAATCGTTGATGAGATACGAATTCTGGTCGCATCCGGCGTTCGGGAAGTGACGCTTCTCGGTCAGAATGTGAACAGCTACGGGAAAAAGGAGGGCCTGTGCACTTTCCATGACCTGCTGGCCCTGCTAAATGATGTGGATGGCCTCTGGCGTATTCGATTCACCACGTCACACCCGAAGGATCTTTCCGACGATCTGATACAGTGCTTCGGTCATCTTGGCAAACTATGCCATCATATCCATCTGCCGGTTCAGTCCGGGTCCAACCGGATATTGAAATTAATGAATCGGAAATATACGAGAGAGCAATATTTTGAAAAAGTCGATAAGCTTCGCCGAACCTGCCCGGATATTGCCATTACCTCCGATATCATTGTCGGCTTTCCCGGCGAAACGCCGGCCGATTTCCAGGAGACCCTGGATTTGATTAAAGCCATTGAATATGATAGCTTGTTCATGTTTCGGTATTCTGACCGCCCCCATACGCCGGCGTCCGGATTTAGCGGCACCGTTTCTTCACAGGCGCAAAAGGAGCGATTCGATGCTTTGCTTGCTTTGCAGGAGCAGTTGACGGTGAAAAAACACCGGGCACTGGTCGGATTGACGCTCCCGGTTCTTACTGAGGGATGGAGCAAACGGCAGCATGAAACAGGGACCGATGAGCACCCCTCGACGGTCCAATGGACCGGGAGGACATCCACCCATCGGGTGGTAAACTTTGTCCGGGACCCTTCCCCTGCGCATCCTGAAACACTCAGGGGCAAGATGGTCGATGTTAAGATAAGGAGAGCATTCCCCCATTCACTCGAGGGGATATCTGCTGATGTTTGCCCGGATTGGGGCCCGGGGGGAGAGGAAGCAAATGTTACATAAGGTTAATATCGCCCATCTGGCTATCGACCCTTCTTCCAACGCACCGGTCATCATTCTTAAAGCAGAGGAGGGCGATGAAAAAGTGCCCATCTGGATCGGATTGCTGGAAGCAAGATCTATCGTTTCAGCGCTCAACGATGTTACATTTGACCGTCCCATGACCCATGACCTGTTTAAGAATTTCATGGGCCTTCTTGACATACACATTTCCCGGATCGATATTTGTGACATAAAAGACCAGACCTACTATGCGCAGATACATTTCATGGCAAAGGATGAAACCTTTACCATGGATGCCCGGCCCAGTGATGCTATTGCCATGGCCATTCGATTCAAGGCGCCGATCTATGTCGATGATAGCGTGATCGACAAATCGAAGGAGGCCGTCGACAATGCCGAGGCGCTGGTCAAGAGCGAAGATGGTGAAAAATGGGCGGAGTATCTCAAGCAACTTGACCCGGAAGATTTTGGCAAATACAGAGTATAGCCACCTTCCCCCAAAGCGTCACCTTGCCTCAACGTCATTCATATGGATAGAAAACATCGAATCGTCATTGCTGAGGATCACACGATACTTCGGGAAGGTCTGCATTCCCTTCTGTCTTCAGAGCCGGATCTTGAGGTGGTCGGGGAGGCCGGCAATGGGCGTGACGCCATTCGCCTGGTGGAAAAACTCATCCCGGATCTTGTGTTGATGGATCTTTCCATGCCAAAGATGAACGGGATGGATGCCATTCGGGAACTCAAGAAACATCTGCCGGAGACCCGTATTGTTGCCCTCACGGTCCACAAAACAGAGGAATACATTCTCGCTACGCTTCAGGCCGGTGCCAACGGGTATGTTTTGAAGGATGCCACCCACTCGGAATTGATGATGGCGATCAGAAGTGTGCTTGCAGGAAAGACATATCTGAGCCCCGGTGTCTCCGAGAAGGTCGTCGACGGATACCTGGAAGGACGAAAAGGGATAAAAACCCGATCCTCGTGGGATACCGTGTCTCCCCGGGAGAGGGAAGTGTTGAAGCTGATTGCCGAGGGGCATAAGAACAGGGAAATCGCCGATTATCTTTATCTCAGCCTCAAAACCGTTGAGAAGCACCGGTCCAACCTCATGAAGAAACTAGACCTTCACAATGCCGCTGCCCTCACTGTATTTGCCATTGAGAAAGGGTTGGTCGAAAAGTAGATCCCCGGCAGATCTCAGTATCTGCAGGCGAGCCACTCTCATCGACGGTCTTTGGGCGCAATTTCCGCCGGTTTCAATTGTCTTGCCGACCGGCTATTTTGCCGGAAATACCGATGTGAATCACCGGGCGTATCTTGCTGTCGGTCGTTACGATGATCGTATCGAAGTACCGACCGGCTTCTTTTTTCAGATTCTTGACCTTTACCACATACCCCGGGCGCTTACCGGTTTTGTATTCTTCCCAGGTAACCCCGACATGTTTACCACGTTCTGCCCGGACGTGCGTGATCTTGAAAGGGTATTTTCCTTCGGGAATAATGGTTGCCGATCCGGTGATCTCTTGTCCGACCGTTCCCCGCAGGGTGATTCGTCTCGGGGTAATGTCAACCACCTTTTCCACATTGCCCTTGATAAGCAACGAATGCTGGGGATTGTCTTTCTCATTGGTGTGGACGGTAATCTGCTTGCTTATATGCCGGCCGCCGTCATCGCTGGTGTCAACTCTGATCGTTATGGTTCCCTCGCCCCCGGGAGGGATCTGTCTCGTGAAAGAGACAGCCGTGCACCCTCAGCCTGTCTTGACTTTTTCGATAATCAGGGGGGCGCTTCCCCGATTCTGAACGACGAAATCGTGCGTCAACTCCGTTCCTTCCGGCGTCGATTCGAAGGTGTATCGGGTCTCGGGCAGGAAAGCGGATGGGGACTGTTCGGTGGTGGGAACATCTTCTGCCGAAGCGGTCGATAGGGCCAGCAGACAGCATCCGAGGATCAGGGCAACAATCATTTTCAATCGCATGGGTAGGGCTCCTTTTTTAACCGGCATAACGGTAAACGCCCGGCCGGAGAATGTCAAGTTGTATCGCGTTGGCATCGCGTTGGCTCTTTGGACCATTATCTCATCGGTATTGCCGGATGCGTTTGACCTTGATTTACCCGGGTCTGTCTCTTCTCCCATAGATAGGTTTCACTTGACCTAAGCGGCTTTTTATGAAAATTTCCGGATGCAGGATCCATACCGCCGGGCGGCGGGGAAACTTCAGATGAATAGAGCGTGAGAAATGGACATTGATACAACAGTCAAGGTCAGTGGTGAAGCCGGTCAGGGCATACAGACGGTGGGGCAGCTTCTCGGATTGGTATGTCGGGAGGCGGGTCTGTATGTTATGGCCATCAGCGATTTCGAATCAAGGATACGCGGCGGCAGCAGTTTCTTCCAGATTCGTATCAGCAACCAACCGGTCAGGGCTCCGCATCATCGTGTGGACCTTCTTGTGGCGTTGACGTCTGAAACGCTCGAGCTGTATCGCAATGAGCTGTCCCCCGATGGTCTGGCGTTGATCGGAAACGACAGCGCACCGATCGATTCCAATACGCAGCAGGTGCTCTTTACGGCGCTTGCCTCACAGGCCGGCGGGAGAATATATGCAAATACAGTGGCCGCCGGCGCTTGTCTGGCGCTTCTCGGCGCCCCACTGGATCTTTGCCAGACGATTTTTTCGGGCCATTTTCGCCCCAGGGGCAAAGCGATTACCGATAACAACCTCAATGCCGTTTTGTTGGGATACGAGGCGGTAAAGGATATCCCCTATAGCGGCCGGTTTACGTGGCCTCATGACGGCCCCCGGGGTGCGCTTGTTGACGGGGCCAGGGCTATCGCGCTGGGCGCCCTGGCCGGTGATTGCAGGCTAGCAGCCTTTTACCCGATGTCTCCTGCTACAGCCATCATGCAGCATCTTGATGGATTTTCAGATGCCTTTCCGCTGGTTGTGGAGCAGGCCGAGGACGAAATAGCTGCGGCAAACATTGCGATCGGCGCTTCCTTTGCCGGGGTCCGTTCGATGACCGCTACTTCCGGCGGCGGATTCTGCCTGATGACCGAAGCCTTGGGTCTTGCCGGTATTACGGAGACCCCCCTGGTTATTGTCAATGCCCAACGCCCTGGACCTGCAACGGGTCTCCCCACGCGAACCGCTCAAGCCGATTTGCTGTTTGTCATCCATGCCGGCCAGGATGAATTTCCCCGGTTTGTATTTGCACCGGGATCTCCCGCGGAAGCGTTTGAGGTTACGGTCAGGGCGTTTCACCTTGCCGAGAAGTACCAGGTTCCCGTGATCATTCTTGTGGATCAATATCTTGCCGATGCGACGTTCATAGTGGAAGAATCGCTAACCGCACCGGATCACATAGAGCGCTTCATCGTCGGGGACAAGGACATGAAAGACCCCGCCGGTTATGAGCGTTTTGCCGTTACGCCTTCCGGTGTTTCACCTCGAGCGTTGCCGTGCCGGGGTAAGGCATTGGTCGTTGTGACCGGCAATGAACATAGCCGGGACGGTCATATCAGTGAGTCCATATCCGATAGGATCTCGATGGTGGACAAACGCCATGCCAAATTGGACGGCATGCGAGAAGATATCTGTCCCCCCAGGGCGTATCACGGTACCGCAGAGATCCTCCTGATCGGATGGGGATCCACCGAAGGGGCCATTGCAGAGAGCGTTGATCGGATGAGAGCCGATGGGATTGATGCGGGATGTCTGATGTTTACCGATCTTTGGCCCTTTCCTGCCGATGCGGCTGCCGAAGCTATCGGGGAGGGCAGGACCACCCTTGTCGTGGAGCAAAACCGTTCGGGACAACTCGGAAAGCTCATCAGAGAGCAAACCGGGATCGCCTGTTCCGGGGCGATCCTTAAATACGACGGCCGGCCGATGTATCCCCATGAGATTGTCGATGGGGTTTTGCCGTTTGTGAGGTGACGACATGGTTTGCATAGAAGATTATGAATCGACTTTTGAAAACAAGTGGTGTCCGGGTTGCGGCAATTTCGGGATTCTTTCCGCACTAAAAGATGCCCTGGTCGACCTGGAACTGGCCCCTGAGCAACTCCTTGTGGTTTCCGGCATCGGCCAGGCGGCAAAGACACCTCATTTTTTGAAGTGTAACGCCTTTCATGGCCTTCATGGGCGGGCGCTTCCCCTTGCCACCGGTGCAAAAATGGCCAACCATGAATTGACCATCGTCGTTCATTCCGGTGATGGTGATTGCTATGGCGAAGGGGGAAACCATTTCATCCACGCGATTCGAAGAAATGTGGACATCACGGTTCTTGTGCACAACAACAGGGTTTACGGGCTGACAAAGGGCCAGGCCTCTCCCACCTCCGATCTGGGTATGGTTACCCCTGTGCAGCACAGTGGAACGGTCAGTGCTCCCCTAAATCCCCTCTCAATGGCTCTTGTTGCCGGTGCCGGATTCGTCGCGCGGGGTTTTTCCGGCCATGGGAAACATCTCAGCGGGCTGATACGGGCCGCGGTATCCCACAGGGGATTCAGCCTCATCGATATCCTACAGCCCTGCGTATCGCTTAACCGTGTCAATACATACGAATGGTATAGCAAACGAGTGGTTGACCTTTCCCCGGAGGGCTATGTTCCCGATGATCTTGGGGCTGCGATAACCCTCTCCCGGCAAGGAGAGGATTCCATACCCCTGGGGATCTTATACCAGAAGGAAATGCCCACCTTTATGGACCGGATGGGGGCTTTTGATGGCCGACCCCTTGTGGCCGAACCCTATGACAGACAAAAGCGCCAAACGCTTCTTTCTCAGATCGGCTGAACAGACCAAGGGAACGCCCATCGGTTACCCCTTCCTGGCGTTCACAACGCTTCCATCATGGAGGACAAGATGACAGCATTCAGGGAAGAATCCGATACGTTGGGAATCGTTGAGGTGCCGGCAGAGGCCCTGTATGGCCCCCAGACCCAACGGGCGGTGGACAACTTCCCCGTCAGTGGCCTGGTCTTCCCCCGGTCGTTTATCCATGCCCTGGCGCTGATCAAGAAATTCGCTGCCGAGGTCAATAAAACCCTGGGACTGCTGGATGCGGAAAAGTCCGGGGCGATTTCCACGGCTGCTCAGGAGATACTTGATGGGAAGTGGGCCGATCAGTTTGTCGTGGATATATTTCAGACCGGATCGGGGACATCAACGAATATGAATATGAACGAAGTGTTGGCCTCCCGGGCAAACGAGGTGCTAACCGGAAAACGGGACGGAAAATCGCCGATTCATCCGAATGACCACGTAAATCTTGGTCAATCGAGCAACGATGTTATCCCGTCTGCCATTCATATCGCCGCCCTGGCCTTGATCCACAGCTCTCTGGTGCCGGCTCTCCATCATCTCCATAAGGCCTTGTCGGACAAGGCATCCGCATTTGATGATATCAAGAAAATTGGACGAACCCATCTTCAGGATGCGGTTCCGATGGTTCTCGGCGAAGAGTTTTCCGGATATGCCAGACAGATTGAACTGGGCATCCGGCGGATCACGGCTGCGGGAGAATCGCTTCTGGAACTGGCCCTGGGCGGAACGGCCGTGGGTAACCGCATAAATGGCCACGCCGAATTTTCCCGGAAAGTGATTGGCCTTGTTGCCGCGCACACCCAGTTGCCCTTCAAGGAGGCGCAAAATCACTTTGAGGCCCAGGCTGCCCAGGATGCTGCCGTTGAAACCAGTGGTGCATTGAAGACGGTGGCGGTCAGTCTCATAAAGATTGCAAATGATATCCGATGGCTGGCATCCGGTCCCCGGTGCGGCATTGGTGAAATCAACATTCCCTCCTTGCAACCCGGATCGTCGATCATGCCGGGTAAGGTCAATCCCGTTCTGCCGGAAGCGGTTATTCAAGTTGCCTTTCAGGTGATCGGAAATGATACTACGATTGCCATGGGGGGCCAGAGCGGCAATTTTGAACTCAACGTCGCTTTGCCGGTGATTGCGTATAATCTGCTCCAGTCCATCACATTGCTCTCATCGGTGGTGGAGCTGTTTTCTGAAAACTGCATCAAGGGCATTACCGCCAACCGTGAGGCGTGCGCGGCCAACATCGAAAACAGCCTGGCACTCGCCACCGGACTTGTACCCCACATCGGCTATGATCGCGCGGCTGCGGTGGCCAAGAAAGCCCATGAAACCGGCCGAACCATCCGGGAGATTGCATCGGAAGACAAGATTGTGCCCGACGATCTATTGGACCAGATTCTTGAATGAAAGAATCGGCTCGAATCATGCATAACCGGCTTTTCCGGCTGGACCTGTTTTGGGCACTATCCCGAACGCGACACGGGGTGTTGGACATGGCCACGCCGGTACTCGGGGCACTGCTCTGGCTAGGGGAATTTCCCTCCCTGTCGATCATGGGCATTGGTCTTATCACCGTTTTTGCTGGGTATACGGCAGTGTACGCCCTGAACGATGTTATTGACTACCCCACCGATAGGCAGAAGGTTCGGCTTGAGGGCGTTGATGTATCCGGGGATTATCTCGATGCCGGCGTGGTTCGTCACCCTCTGGCACAGGGGCTTCTCAGCCTGAAGGCAGGGATTGCGTGGGTGGCGGCATGGGGTGCCCTGGCACTGACCGGCGCGTACCTGCTGAATCCTGTCTGTGTGGTTATCTTTCTGGCCGGCTGCATGCTGGAAACGGCATATTGTCTTCTGTTGAAGGTCAGTTATCTACGTACCTTTCTCAGCGGCGGGGTTAAGGCCTGCGGCAGCATCGCTGCTGTTTTTGCCGTGGACCCCCATCCATCGGCGCTGTTCTTAGGAACGCTATTCTTCTGGCTGTTTTTTTGGGAAATCGGCGGTCAGAATATTCCCAACGATTGGACGGATGCAGAGGTGGACCGGAGCCTCAACGCCAAGACGATTCCCGTTCGGTTCGGCTCCCGATGGTCCAGCAGGGCCATTGCCGTGTCCCTCCTGACAACGTTTGTTCTCAGTGGAATCTTGTTTTATGTTTCACCCCTGTCCTTCGGACTGCCCACCATGGCGGGACTGTCGATGGTGGCGGGGGCGGCAATTCTATATCCGGCCGTGCGTCTGTGGTGGACACAAGATAAGGCGGATGCCATGGCACTGTTTAACAAGGGGAGTTATTATCCTCTGGGGGTTCTTGCCCTTGTTGTGGTCAAACTGGCAAGCGGGTAGGCAGGACGAAGGGGCTTTTCATGAAAGAATTTGACCGTGATGAACTGGCACGATATGGTGGTGAAGATGGCCAGCCGGCCTATATCGCTCATCAGGACCAAGTGATTGACGTCAGCGTCAGCAAGCTGTGGAAAGGTGGCCTTCACATGAAGCGCCATCATGCCGGAAAGGATATGACCACCGAGATACAGGCCGCTCCCCATGGGCCTGAGGTGCTGGATCGGTTTCCGAAAGTGGGGGTATTGAAGAAAGAAAATGTATTGGATAGACAGCAACCGGTTCTACTTATCGGTCTTATCAACCGGTTTCCCATGCTCAGGCGTCATCCTCATCCCATGACGGTCCATTTTCCCATTGTCTTTATGGCTTCAACGACGATGTTCACGCTCCTGTATCTTTTCACCGGGGTCAAGACATTTGAGACGACGGCGTTTCATTGTCTTGGAGCAGGGGTGATGTTTTCAATCGTAGCGATTCTGACGGGTTATTACACCTGGTGGTTGAACTACCTTTCCAGGCCCCTTAAAGCGGTGATGATCAAGAAGAGGGTCTCGGTGGTGATGCTCCTTATCGGGGTCGTTGCTTTTGTCTGGCGAATTTGCGTGCCGGATGTTCTCGATGCTTCCCGGGGAATAAACATCGTATATCTTTTGCTGGTCCTGTCCTTTTTCCCCCTTGTATCCATCATCGGCTGGTTTGGGGCGGAACTGACTTTTCCCATAGAGCGGGAGTAGCCCTGCCGATATGGTGTTGTCAATAATGGATCCGTTGGGTGATTACCGTTTGTGAACGGCGGTGCGATCACCGTTTGTAAACGGAGGTGCGATCACATTCCCCTGCGCTTGCGGTGGGGCATTTTAATCAATAACTAATAGTGGATGAAACAACACGGGAGGTCATTTTGAAAAGACTAATCATGGCCAGCAGTATTCTTTTCGCTCTTCTTTTTACCATGGCATGTGCCACAGCAACCACCTACCAGATTGTCCTGAAAAATGGTCAAACGTTGGAAGCAAGTTCCGAGCCCGTTCTGGATAAAGAAACCGGGTATTATGACTATCTGGACAAGGATGACAAGAAAGTGAAGCTTAAGGAAGAAGACGTCGTGATAATCAAGGAAAAATGACGCTTCGCTCGTGTCCCGCCTTCACAGAAATGGCGGGAAAGGATAGCGGAAGATGACACAGGGATGCATCAGGTTTCAGATGTAGCATCCTTGCGGAATAGCTTCTGCTGGTGATTATGGCGATCTGTCAGTGGCCTGTTCAATCACGCGCATTGACTTCCATTTGCCCCCGTGAAACCGGAACATGAATATGAACCCGAGAAGGATGATGTAGACCGTGATGATCCCCCAAGCGGTATAGAGTCCCATCTTGAATATGACCAGGGCAATATAGAGGGGAAGGGTGAGGCCGAAAATCGCGAACCCGACGATCATGAACATGACAAATCTCGTATCCCCCGCCCCCTTGATCCCGGAAGAAAATGTGATACTCAGGGCATCGAACAACATATAGATGGCGATGAATCTGAGCAGAATCGTCACCATCTTCTCTATCTCGACAAGACTTCCCGGTTCTGCACCTGCGGCAAACGGCCAGACAAAAATATAGGGTGTGAAAACATACAGTATCGACATGGCAACAAAATAGATGAAGGTCAGATGCAGTCCGGAATACACGCTGCGCTCTGCCAGATCCGGACGATCCTTTCCAAGGTTCTGGCCCACCACAACAGAAATGGCCGTTCCGAACCCCATCATCGGCATAAAGGCCAGCATATTGATATTGAAAGCGATGTTGGTGGCGGCAAGCTCTACCATCCCCAGCCGACCCACCAGAAGGATGAAGACAGTGAACCCGATCTGCTCGATGGTGAACTGTATCCCATTGGGCAGTGCATAGCGGATCAGGCGGGATAGAAGTGGAAGATTCGGACGCCAGCCGGATAGTGTGGCGAAACGACGTTCATGGGCAGGGTGCAGAAGCATCACGAGCAGGACCAATAGGGTACTACAGGTAGCGATCAGCGTTGCCAGACCTGCACCGAAGACCCCCCACGCCGGTAATCCCCATTTCCCGAAAATAAGGACATAGTTGAGCAACATATTCAGTCCGGTGCCGAATATGTTCACCCACATCACCGGGACTGTTTTCCCCCTGCCGGTGAAAAAACCCGATATGGCCGCCGAGGCCGTGGCCGGCCCTGCACCGAAACAAAGCAGCCGGAAATAGGTCGTTTCCATTTCCTGGATGGTGGCGGGGTGGCCGATGATCCGGAAGAAATCAGCGGAAAAGGGGACAAATATGAGACAGACGAGACCGGCGATGACGGCTATATGCATCCCCTGCCAGATGACCGATCCGATCTGCCTTTCCTGGCCGGCCCCCCAATATTGGGCGACAAAGGTGCTGATATAGCCCGTGGTCCCGGTGAATAAGCTCATGATGGTCCAGAAGACCATACCGGCCGGCATGGTTGCGGCAATGGCTTCCGGTGAGTGCCAGGCGAGAAACATCCGGTCGACAAATTGCTGAACCGCCACAGCCCCGCTGCTGAAGATCAGGGGTATGGCCAGGACAAACAGCTGCCGGTATCCGGCCTCATCATGGTAGCGTGCGGAGAATCTTCCTGTTAGTGTTCCCATTTTACCAATGGCGGAACGCTTCGATATCCGGAACAGCCAGCGCGCCTTCCGGACATAATTCTACGCAGCAGTAGCAGACAATGCATTTATCGGTAATGTCGAATTCCGGTTCCAGGCTCAAGGCCTGGGGAGGACAGTTGATGACGCAATCGCCGCAGGAGATGCATTTGGCTGCATCCCGCAAGGGTTTTGCTGCAACCCTGTCATTCATCATCCCCGGGGGATAAAGCGCTTTGAGTTTTTCAATTTCCTCCTCAGTCAGTTGCTTCTGGGAGAAGGCAACCGGCAGTTTGAAATCGGCAATTACTTCAAAGGGGCCCTGAATGTCTATTTCATCCACCCCGGATCGGCCCAATCCCCTTTCGATGGCTTGCTTCTGAACGGGAAATGCATCCGGTTCTGCCCCCATCATTCTGATCATAACGCTGTCCAGCGCCAGGGGATCCTTGCTGGCCATGAGTTTTCCGACATCGCGAAGCTGGCCGCCATGGCACGGACCGTTACCTTCAATGGCGGTAATCGCGTCCATGATATGCAGGTCCGGTGGGCGCAACGCATGGATATCACACACCACATCGGCAAACCCCTCCCGATTGTATCCCTGAAGATGAAGGTTCGCCTTGCAGGCCCCGGCAACATATCCATAGATATTCTTCAAGGCACCGGTAACGGCCATAAAGCCATGGGTTTTGAATTTGGGCAGATTAATGATGTAGTCGACGTCGAGAACAGCTTTGGAAACCACCAGGGGGAAGCCGGTTTTTTCACCGGTTTTCTCCACAACCCTATCCGAAATGGATGTATAGCACCCTTCGGAAGCATCTAGGATCCCGGTGGCCTTTGCCACG
>JAZFSW010000075.1:0-11797 GCA_036446375.1 Desulfobacterales bacterium
TGAACCATTTGATCGCTTCATCCCAATTGCTCTGTGCCAGATAAACCGTTCCAAGGCTGTTACGCGCGGATGCAAAATCGGGTTTGATTTTGATGGCTTTTCGAAAATGGGCTATGGCCAGATCGGGCCTTTGCTTCTGCATGTAAGTAAACCCGAGGGCATTGTGAAGATAGGGGTCACGTGAATACAGCTCCTCGGATTTGAGCAATTCCTTCAATGCGGATGTGTAGTCGCCCTGTTGCATATACGCTTCGCCGACTTGCCGCGTTGCTTCGGCCTGTTCTTTCCGGATCTCCGAATCAGTCGTTGTACAGGACAGAGAAGTAAACAGGACAAAGACACTGACGATCCATCGGTTCTGCATGCATGAAAACGACCGGTTTGATTTCATGGGCTGTTTCCTCCTCCTTGATCTTCAGCCTGGGGGGAATCAAACTTGCCCATATCAACGACAATCGTCTTTAACTCCCGGGCTTCCATCCACTCCACCACTTCATCGGCCAGAGGTGTGGTGGAGATAAGCGTGCTGGATGTCCCCACCCCGGGGATCAGAAAGCCGGGTACGGTAAGGGATGTATTATTGACTCCCTGCCTTTCTACGGCAGGAAAGGTCGGATTTTCGGAAAAGGTAACGCCGAGGATACGGAGTAGCTTTAGCGTAACCGTGTGATGATCATCTTCTGCTTTCATCAGAATAATGTCAAACCCCGCTTCTGCCAGCGCAAGCACTGCCTCTCCATTGAAATCGCCAAAATCCACCAGCAGCGGGCTGCCATTCTCTCTTAGAACAATATTGGCCACCGTTTGGACCTGAATACCGGCATAGGGAAAGGTAATGTCCCCCTGCCGGGAGTAGGCATAGCCCAGTCTTTCGAGTAATTCAGCTACCAGGGCCTGGGAATCGGAAACAGCGATCACCCCGTCTTTCACGGTTGTATTCAAGTGAGGTGATGGGTCTTCTCCCCTATTGTCATCTGCACCGGTGATATCTTCCCTGAGAACGATATTGTGTCTGGAGAGGTACCGGAGGATACTTTCCGGTGTGCGTTCATCCGGATTCTCGATAGGCGTTACACAGATGTAGCGTGTCGGTTGTCCCTCAAGCGCCGGCTCTTCGAAAACCCACCGGGCCTGAATCTTGACCACAAGACCCCGGTCCGAAAATGACAGGCTGTTGGGGGACTGTTTCTTCCCGGCAAGCTGAGAAATAGCATTGAGAACGCGATCAAAGGGCGCTGTTGGTGAGATGGGGGCTACCACGGCGTTCGGCCAATAGGACGTCACTGTTTTCATATCCGGTTCTGATATCGTGTTGCCCTCGGCAAAGATAATCCGCATCCCGTTTTTCAACATGATAACCGGGACACGACTGAGATCCAGTTCGAGGTCCTTCTTCCCCTGTCGTGGGAAAAAATAGCGCCCTTTCCCGACAAGTTGGCCTTCGAGAAGCGTCGCCGCCCTTGAGAAACCTACAACCGAATCGTCTTGATCAGCCATGTCTTGCGATGCTTCTTCCTCCGGCAGGTTGAGGCCGCTTAGCACCGCCTGTTTCGATATTTTCCCGGCAGGATCCAAAAGAGAGGGATACCATGGCTCCTGACGTAAAGCAGGATCGGGAAGTAGCAGGTGCTGTCCCGGTAAGATGTGATTGATATCTTTTACGGAGGGATTCATAAGCTTGAACAGACGCATCCCATTTTGAAATACCCGCGAACCGTAGCCGACATATCGTCGGGAAACAAGTACCGAGACACTGTCTCCCGGTTCAACCTTATGTTCATAGGCATACTTTTTCAACAGTTCCGTAACATTGGTGAGGGTTATAAAAGGGATGGTCACAATCCCCGATGCCTGGCCGGGCAAAGCGTCGCGTTCCAATTTCTTCAGAGGAATCAAGATCTGTTGCCCCGGATGAATGCGATCTATATTTCGGATATGCGGATTTAACCGCTTGAATATACTTAAAAATTCCGGGAAATCCTTCTCCGATATCTCGCCCCTCTGTCTGAAAAGCTTATAGACATAATCGTTCTTCTCCACATGGTATGGATCACAGAGGATGTCGGTTCCCCTATCTGTCTGTACAGTATAGCTTTTGTATAAGATGGCACCATAGGTCGGCACCGGCAGGATGCCGATTCCCAGCAGGATCAGCACCACAACGGCAGACATCACCCCCATTCCTGTTCGCCTCATTCGTCCTTCACCTTTTTAAGATGCAATGCCGCTGCAATATCTTCAGAAACCGATTGGACGAATGCTTCAAAATCGTCACCCACCAGCGGGCTGCCCGGAGCCGGCATCCGGTCCAAGTCTTTCGGACAGATCAATACCGGGGTATTCACCAGGTCCGGATCCGGGGATATTCCATATTCCGGTGGGAAGGCATCTTCAAAATACATCGCCTGAAATTCTGAGAATTTCAACCCATGAGCCGTTGAATCCACAATGCCTGTATCATCAGCACTGACAATGCCCTGTTTCCTTGCGGCAACGAAGCCGGCCAGCGATTCGCCGCCCTGGGTACAGGCGATATGCCCGTTGCGATTGGCGGTCAATTCCCAGTCCATGATGGCCTGCTCGGTCACCTCAACCACAAAGATTCGCTGCTGATCGGCCACACGGTTATAGTCTTCTACCAGTTTTACCACCCGGGGCATGGATACCGGATTGCCGATCATCGCTGCCTGGGCGACACTGGGCTTTACCACCACGGGCTCAAAATGCCGTCTGTCGGCATCCGGTTCCAGATAATAGGCATAAACCGGGTTGGCATGCTCGGACTGGACTCCGACTATTTTGGGAAGGCTGTTGATGATGCCGGTTTCAAAGAACTTGAGGAATCCGCTTAGAATAGCGGTAATGTTCCCTGCGTTGCCGATAGGAAGAACAACCACCTTATGGCTCATGTCATATTCAAGATCCTGTGCGATCTCGAAAGCGTAGGATTCCTGCCCGAGAATCCGCCAGGCGTTTTTGGAATTGAGCAGGGCCACATTATAGGTATCGGACAGGGCTTCGACCACCTTCATACAATCGTCGAATACGCCGGGGATTTCAAAGACCTTGGCGCCACTTCCCAGGGGCTGGGACAGTTGCTGGGCGGTCACCTTCTTGTGGGGCAACAGCACGGCGGATTTCACATGGGGCTGCAGATAGGATGCATAAAGAGCGGCGGCGGCAGAAGTATCGCCGGTTGACGCACAAACGGCCAACACATCGGAAATATGTCCATTCTTGATAAGATAATGGATATAGCTCAGTGCACTGGCCATCCCCCGGTCCTTAAACGAAGCACTGGGATTCTGGCCATCATTCTTAAAGAAGAATCGAGCACCCACTGTCTTCTGCAAAAAACCATTGGCTTCAACAAGGGGTGTATGCCCCTCCCCCAGATAGATAACCGCATCAAGGGGTATAACCGATCCGATAAACTCATGATATCTGTAGATCCCCTTCAGGGCAGGTGCGGTCAGCATCTTACGATAATCAAAAATCTGCTGCCACATTTTCCCGGAGATCTCTTTGAGCCGGTCAAAATCAAGATCGTAGATGAGCAACACCTCGCCACAGGCCGGACATGTGTAGAGCAGTTTCTCAATACCGTATTCGGCGGCACACGCCAAACAACGATAGACAAATCGCCCCCCCTGCTCCGGCATGATGTAGGATCGGATGTCTTCTGGAAAATTCTCAATTTTCACAATGGTATGCGTCCCATTTCACCCCTGCAACATATCAGGACATGGCGGTTTAAGGTTGAGTAAAATTAGGCAATTAGCATGTAGCATGGTCGCAGCATTTAGTCAATGATCAGCTAGAGCCGCGTAGAACCGGCAAAACCCGGTAGAATCAGTTACAATACCAACATACCCCATGCGTTTACCCCATGCGTTTCCTTGACCAATGATAGGGTTTCTCCTATACTCATCCCAATCAAACGATAGCACTCAATTACGTAACGCTTCTACGCGTGATGCGACGCGTTCAGCGCGGAATCCAACACCAAGGAGAGAAGAAATGAAAATTATTGATTTAAGCGTTCCCCTTGAGTCCAGCCCCAGCGAACCACAGAATGTAGAGGTCATCCATGACGCCCATGACAAGGGCGTTGCGGGAATGACCGCCCTTTTTGGCTGCGAAACAGACGATCTTCCTGATAGCCTCGGGTGGGCAGTCGATACCCTCACCCTCAGCACCCACGCCGGCACCCATGTGGATGCGCCCTGGCATTACGCCCCGGTGGCAGAGGGAAAGAAATCCAGAACAATTGATGAGATGCCCCTGGAGTGGTTTTACGGAGATGGTGTGGTCATCGATGTCCGGCATAAATCAAGGGGCAGTGTCGTTGGCATCGATGATCTTGAAACTGCACTCGAAAAAATCGACTACGAGCTGAAGCCGGGCAATATCGTGATGATCCAAACCGGCACCGACAAACTGTGGGGAGAAGCCGCATATTTCGAATCCGGTTGCGGCATGAGCAAAGCATCCACCCTGTGGCTCATTGACAGGGGCATCCGGGTGATGGGAACCGATGCCTGGGGATGGGACCGCCCCTTCTGGGCGATAAAGGAAGCTTTCGAGAAAACAAAGGACAGGAGTGTCCTCTGGGGGGCACACTTTGCCGGTATCGAGAAAGAATACTGCCATATTGAAAAGCTTGCCAACCTCGATGCGCTTCCCGAACCCTTCGGGTTCAAAGTAGCCTGCTTTCCCGTGAAGATTACCGGTGGCAGCGCAGGATGGGTCCGGGTCGTAGCGATTCTGGAGGATGCGTAGGCGCGCCACAGCAACTTTTTCTACCTCATGTCCATCGGTTACACTTTTTACGAGTTCACCAAGGATTGATGCATATATTCAAGAACATACTGCTCTGGGCATCCGGCATCACAGGAATTCTGCTGCTCACTGTCCTGGTGTTGGTGCTTGTTTTGCCGATGATACTCCGTATCGACGCGGCAAAAGAGAAATTCATCGCTGAACTTTCACAACGGTCCGGTGTTGAGCTGACTTTTGAGCAGACGAACCTATCGTTTTCCCCACGACCGACAATTGTCGTCCATAAGGTCGGCCTGGAAATCCCCGGAAAAGGCCGCGGCACCATAGAAACGCTGAACATTCGACTTGGCATCAACCCTTTCGCCGGATGGAAAGCAGGCATTGCCGGTTTCCGAATGGAAAGACCTGATGTTACCGTTCACCTTCCGGCACCATCGGAAAGAGATGAACAAGCGCCCTTCTCCTTTCCGGATATCGATAAAACAATACGGGCAGCCCTTGCCTCTCTGATGCCCAAAGCCAAGGGCCTCGTTGTGGAAATAGACCGGGGGGAACTGCATCTTTTTTCAGGCGGAACGCTCCTTCTCGAGCTCCGCGATATCCATGGGCGGGCAAAAGAACGGAAGAACACCCTCAGCGCTGAGATGACTGGCGTGTCCACCCTCGAAGAGAAACTGTCCTTTGAGGCAACGGTGGATAGGGACAATCTCGAAGGCAGCGGCCGGATAGATCTGGTGGATATCAAACCCCATGGGCTTATGAAAACCCTTATGCCCGCTGCAACGTTTCGCTTCGGGGCTTCCGGCATGAATCTGTCCACTGAATTCAAGATTGATGACAAAGACGGTCTTTCTATCGATTATCGCAGCCGTCTGCCCTCTCTGACCATCGATCATCGTCAAAATACTGCGGTCTTTAAGGGTGTTAAACTCAGCGGATCGGCCCATATCCACAGGGGCAAGGCCGTGGTATCCATTGGCGAACTGTCTTTTGACTACCCTCCCCTGGCCCTGACCGGGAACCTGCGGGTGGGCCGGGCATCTCCCGAGATTCGTCTGGAACTTGAGGGACGGGAAATAGATATAAACGCCCTACGTAAAGAGGTCGTTGCGATAGCCGGCGATAATGCCGCTCTGGCCAAGATCTTTGCCATTGTAAAAGGCGGTCGTATTCCCCACCTAAGTTTAAAGACTCACGGCAATAGCGTTACTGATCTGGGGCGTCCGGAAAATCTGGCGCTTGCGGGCAGCATGGTTCAGGGAGAGATCTTTATTAAGCAGGCGAATCTTGACCTTACCGATGTAAAAGGGGATGCTGCCATCATCGGGGGTGTTTTAAAAGGCGACGCCCTTTCTGCAAGCGTGGGAGATACCCGGGGCACCGAGGGGACCTTGAACCTGGGTCTGCTCGGACCCAATGCCCCTTTTCATCTGGACATCATGGTAGATGCCAACCTGGCTCAACTGCCCCCTATCCTTAGAACATTTATCAAGAACCCATCCTTTGTCAGAGAGCTGGATCTTGTCACCTCTCTTACGGGTCGAGCCCGGGGAATACTAATCCTGGGAGAGACAACATCCCATATACGCACGCGTGTTACGGTCAACGACTTTCAGCTATCTGCTGAATATGATCGGATGCCGTCTGCGATGCACCTCAGGGGACGCCATTTCTCCTATTCGGCAAAGACCATATCCTTGAAAGACGTTTCCGGGCATATAGGAAACTCTTCCCTTTCAGAAATCACCGGTTGGATCGATTGGTCGAACAGCCCGAATCTGAATATCTCCTCCGGAAACGGGCGCATCCATCTGGATGAAATCTACCCCTGGCTCACATCCATGGATCTTACCCCCTTGAAAACCGATCGGATCAGTCAAGTCAACGGGACCATCGTTGTCACGGACGTGAAAGTGGCGGGCCCGGTGACAACACCGGTAGATCTGCAATACGATGTATCCGGCCATTTCAACGATGTTAAGATCCATCACGATGCCATCTCCGCCCCCCTGCATGTGACAGAGGGTAGTTTTCATGCAACAGAAGATACCACGGCACACACGCTTGCCCTGGATAAGCTCCGGGGAAGCATTTTGAATAATACGCTTGGCCTCTCGGGCAACCTGAAGGGGTGGCGAGATTCAGAAGGTACCGACATCAGCTTTCAGGGGAGCCTGGCAACAGAATCGAACCCGGAGAAATCCATTCGATTAAGAGGCGATCTGAAGCTGTTGCCGGGAAATCTGTCACTCGATGTGGATATGGAGGCCGAAGCGCTGAACTGGGACGATCTTAGGAAAGATATGGCGGCAATCGTTTCAGGAGATCCCGCGGAACCCACCGGTAGATATTGGGATCTTCCGGTGAAAGGTACGGTCAGGCTCAAATCAGCGTCTTTTGCCTTCGGTTCCGCCACATGGCAGCCCTTCGGCGCCGATATTACATTGAGCCCGGGAAAGATTGACGTGAGCATCCTCGATGCAGATCTGTGTGGCATCCCAACACCCGGACAGCTAAGGATAAGCCCGGGGGAGATGTCTCTTGATCTCAAATTAGATGCCAGGCAACTGCCACTGGCTCCCACCCTCAGCTGTCTCTTTAACAAGCAAAATGCAATAACCGGTCAGTTCAATCTTACAGGGGAGCTCAGCGGACAGGGGAAACCGGAAGACATCAGCCGGGCAATCCGGGGTTCGGTTGATTTTACCGCCCGTGATGGCCGAATTCACAATGATAGCGTAATAGCCAAGGTCTTTGCGGTTCTCAATATTACCGAAGGGTTGTGGGGAAAGCTTCCTGAGATCGGGAAACAAGGTATCGGCTATCGTTCCATGACGATAAAGGGGCAGCTCGAAGAGGGGAAACTGAATATTACCGAAAGCATCGTGGACGGCGAGGCGATGGAAATCGTCGGCAAGGGCACGATAGACATAACCAATCAGGAACTGGATATTGTCCTGCTCGTTGCACCATTGAAAACCGTTGATCGGGTGGTAAGAAACATTCCCATTGTCGGTTATATATTGGGAGGATCGCTGGTTTCCGTTCCCGTAAGCGTGAGAGGCAACATAGAGGACCCTCAGATTACAACCCTCCGCCCTTCAGAGATCGGTGCCGGTATGGTAAGAATGCTTGAAAGGATCTTCAAGACCCCTGTGCATATACTTCAATCCATCCCGACATCCAATGGTAAAGCCCGGACGGATTCTGAAGAAACAGAGCAACGGGATCCTATGCCAGTAGATCGATCAGATTTCCGGGCTCCAGATTATGAATCTGTCCAAGATCCTGATTAGCAGCCCTCTCATCGAGTCTTCCCTTGGTGTCTTCAAGCAGCACAACGGCCTCGCCAGATCCCTCAACCGAATGACTCGGGGCCATGTCCCCAGCCGATCTGTTTGAAATTTCCACCTTGTCTGTCTGCCCATTGCCCGCTTCGGGAATAGGTGCACCGACCTGTTTCTGTTTCCCGGTCTTGTCGTTTGATATCTTCTGTGCATTTTCCTGGACCTGAACCTGGGTGCCTGCCGGATTGTGATGCTGCGATATAGTGCCAATGCTGTCAGCCATGTTTCCCCCTGGTTTATCGAATATCCCTCATTTCGGTACGGTGTAGGCCCCTCTCCCCGAAGCAGGAAGCAGGCTCTTTCATACGCCGTCTAGGGTTTATGCAAAGGGTGGGCCAGAGGGTGTCCTCAACCTCTTTTTTCCACATGATGGTAATTTCTTATATATATTATGTAGATAGAAGGATATCAGGGGGAGTCTGAAATTGTGGTACAGATTGCCCGGGCAGGCAGATATGGCAGGTGGTAACTCGAAGGATCGTTATGTAACTTGCATTACGAAAGCGTAACCATTGATGGCAGAGAGGCGCATGCCTTCCTTCGCTTGACACCTGCCCCCCCCCTTTTCGACTGAACCGGGGGAAATCAGATTCACCTACTTGTCCTCGGGTCCTTCGATACCTGACCACCAGTCTTCGGGGAGGACCCCGCCATTCTTGGCTTTCAGCTCATCGGTTAGTTCATAGATCTTTGCGGAAATGTCTCTCAGCTCCAATCGTGCTTTTTCCTTGCCTTCCTCATCCCGGTTCTGTGAGGACAGTCTCAGTTGTTTCAGAGCGCCATTCAGGACGGATTTTAGCTGTTTGTTCTTTTTCTTATAGGCGAGTATGTCAGAGGCCTCTTTGTGCGGCTTCTTCACCGAATTGTCAGCCGGGGAGGCATTCTCAGCTGTAATGTCTTTGCCCGGGGCAACCTTGGGGTCGGATGATTCCGGTTTCCGGGTCTGGGGAGCCTCCTTGACGGATTCATCGATGATACGGACCATGTTTCTCGGTAGAGTGACAGTGTCTCCCGCGTCATCAAATATAACGTTGCCTTCAGATATCCGATACTGCTCTGTAAGGAATTCAGCGCCGTTGTTCAGGAGTATCCGGTATGCCGGATAAGCAGTCTGCACCATCCCAAACAGGACGATGGCAAAAATGAAGCGTTTTCTGATTCTCATGGGAGTGTCCTTTATGCATTCATATATAAAGTATCACATCGTATCGGCACCCTATCTTGTGCCCCTGGCGTTATGTATTTTCCTTCCAACTCAGATGTTCGTATGGACGGTTTTCCGTCTGATCGGCGATCGCGGTACTGCAATAGACAAGATTAACATTTCCGCCGATAATGTCACCGAGGACGGAGCCGCCGGAAACAATTGCGCCCGTGATATTCCGATTACCGCCGCCGGTGAAGATGATGGATCCTGTGACAGCAACAACACCGTACCAGTTAAAGCTCGCGTGGACCTCCAGATCCCCATCAACGAGAAGAATACCGCAACCTTCGATGCCACTAAATGTCAAGCCGTATCCATGGGTGTCATAGCTTATGATGTTGTTGACAGCGCAGCTGGAGGGATCCTGGAGTGTAGCGCCCAGCGTCGGGACACCCCAGCCATCACCGGGCCCGGGCACCGTTGTATCGTTCTGGACGCCTGCAGCGGCAAGGCTATAGGAGAAATCTGCCGAAGCTGCAAGCCCTTCAAGCATGTCTTCAATATGGAGCTCGGGCTCGTCGTACGTGATATTGGGATCCGATGCACCATCGCCATCGATCGTCGGGTTGCCAAGTACCCATATGGTACCGGCAGGTTGACTCGATGCGATGCCCGGTTTATCGTCACCACCGCCGCCACCACAGGAATCGTTGCCGTTGATATTGACATTGCCCTGAATGGTGGTCCATGCCGCCACATACAGTGCACCGGGAACCGTTATGGGGGGAGTCCGGGATATTTCGGCCTCGATAGTTCTCTGGGAGTCGCTCGAGTAGCCGGTACTGCTGACAAGATAGATATTCTCACCGGTGGTTGTGTTTCGTTCATAGATACCGTCATTGTCTGTATCGCCGTAATACAGGATATTGCCCGCTGCATCGGTCTGGTGGCTGATGCCTACCGAATAATCGAGACTTACTGGAATGGCCTGTGAACTAGCTGTCAGGGTATGCATGGCATTGCCGTTGTCATATCCTTTTCCCGTCGTTTTCGCTGCTGTCCCGATAAAGACCCGCCATTGGGTCTGGGCCGGGTGGCCGTCGCTGATCGGACGCACAGCGCCGACTTTCATCCGCCCTCTGGCCTCTTCCAGCCCGGCTTCTGCCACATAAACCGCCTGGTTGCTTGTCTTCAGATTGGATCCGATCCTTAGATCCGTGGTCGTCACTACCGTGGCAGTGGTTCCCGTGATGGCAAGAATCAGCAGGAACATAAGCACAACCGGCAGGATAGAGCCTCTGTCGTCTTCAAATGGATATAGTATTGTTTTCATTGTGATATCCCTCAAAAGTCAAGGTTTTTCGGCGTCACAGAGGACGTCAAAGTATAGGTCCGGTAGCCGCCATTCTCGGGATAGTCCTTATCCGCACTTTCAGCAGTTGCGATTATCAGGATTTTTATCCGCCGGATATCGTCAGTCGTCGTTGTTGCACTGCCATCGGCTGCCAGATAAGCAAAGCTGAGTTGTGTATCGTCCGCCAAAATCACGTTGCCGCTGCCGTCATTACGATTGATTCGGTTATTTACAGAATCATAGCTGTATACGATCGACTCGTTTTCATCACTGGTGTCCCCATCAGCATTCAGGTCGGCAAGCAGATTCAGGGCGGAAGCATCATAGACAATACCATCAAAGTCTACCCCCGTAGGGTCGTAGCCTGCCAGTCTGACTTCCCGCGTTATCAGATCCACCGCGCTTCTCGCGCGTTGAACCATATCGGTCACCTCGCCCTGAACATCATAGATCTTTTGCTGGAGAAGAAACGTCCTTGCGATAAAGGTGGAAAGTATAGCGGCAACGGCCATCGTAACGAGAATCTCTAGAAGCGTAAACCCCCAGTCCTTTCTTTCCGGTGAATCGCTACGGGAGATCCGGAAGCGTTTGATAAGCTGAAATCCTCGGGTTGCCATATCAGTCATCCCCTATGTCCTGAGCGTCTTGGGTTAATCGGATAGAATAGTTGAAAATGCAATCGTGCTCCCACCCGTGCTCCGATAGACAGAAACAGTGACTGTTTTCATACCGGCCTCGGGCGCATCGCAGTCTGTCTTCGTTGCGCGTTTGAAATCGGCATATTCCGCAGTATCACCGTTGAAATCCTCAATACTACCATAGCCCTCCTCGACAGTAGAATCGACAGATGGTAGACCGTCGTATCCTGAACTTCGAATCGCCTCCATTTTATCCTGAGCCAGTATCACTGCTATCGTAACATCCTTGCTCACCTTATTGGCATCCAAAATCCCCAGCACAAGGGAAACGGCTCCAAGCATGCCCACAGAAAGGAGTACCCCAGCAATGAGGACCTCTATCAGCGAGAACCCGCTATCTGATGTTCGTTGCGTCATAGCAATGGATCGTTTTCTCTTGAGCATGGCTAGGGGTCCTCTTTGAGGCAGATTGACACTATTCCCGCTATCATCAATAGTATCGGATATTCTTTGAAACATATTAGATAAT
>JAZFSW010000076.1:0-4024 GCA_036446375.1 Desulfobacterales bacterium
TCTTCTGAAAGACAGTCAACCCTCCAGCCTTTTCTTCAACTGGCGGATTGGCCTTCTTTTCCTGATCTGCCCGTGCCGTTTTCCATGGCCCCCGGAAGGGATCACCACCGGCAAAGGCACGAAACTCCGCCGCAAAAAGGATGAGAACGAGGATAGCGTATGGGCAAATAATGCGATTCATGCCGGTATCTATTCGTTTAAACCACATGATGTTTGAGAAGAATCCATCTGGAAAAATAATCTCGCCACAAAGGCACGAAGGCACAAACGCATAGAGTTAAGCCATAATTGAAGGCTGTTCTTCGTGTCTTTGTGGCTTCGTGGCAACTCCTTCCGGTCTGTCCGGCTCAGGACCTCTCCTACCGCCCAGACCGGGCAAGGGGCCACAATTCGTCTGTCATCGATCCTGCCATATTATTGCTGATCTGAAAAATATTTACCAAAAACAGGTATTTGTGTCAATTTAAAAGTCGTCGACGGGTAGAGGCATTTCAGAGATGCCGAGTCGTCGGGCACAGATTTGACAAATCGCTAGCAATATCCTAAGTACTCTTATTCGTATATACTAGTAAGGTATTGTGGGCATATTTTGCGTTTCACCGCCCGCTACGCTCGAGGCGCAGAGACCGCAGAGACGAATTGTCTGTTCTCTGCGTCCTTTGCGACTCTGCGGTGAGTCGAAGCACAATACGTAATCGAACTTGTGAATGCCTGTATTGGGTTTCCCCGTACCCGATGAACCGGCTATCGTATCGTATGGTGTAATTTACCAAGGGAGGATGATGACATGGGAAATGGACGCGTGCTGACGGCGTTGTTTCTTGGGATAGGCCTGATGCTTCTGCCCTGTGGTTGTGGGCAAAAATCAACCTCGATTAAAATTGGCCTCAATATACCCATTACAGGGGATATCCCCAAAGTGGGCGAGGGCTCAAAATACGCAGCGCAGCTGTGGCTTGAAGATATCAGGGCCGCCGGCGGACTTAACGTCGGTGGAAAACTATATCCCGTGGAACTTGTCATCGAGGATAACGAATCAAGGGCCGAATCGGCAGTAAAGGTTAGCACCAAGATGATAACCGAGGATGAAGTGCTGGTGGTTATCGGCCCCCAATCGTCCAAACAGGCGGTACCGGCAGGGGAAGTGGCAAACAACTGGCACACACCGATGATCAGCCCCTGGTCAACCAATCCGGATACAACCCAGGATCGGCCGTATGTTTTTCGCGGCTGCTTCCTGGATCCTTTCCAGGGACCGGTTCTGGCTAATTTCATTGATGAGGAATTCGGGTACACGAAAGCTGCTGTTCTCTACGATGTGGCCAGTGATTACCCCAAAGGGCTCGCGGAATTCTTCAAGAAGGCATGGGAAGAGACCCATGGCGAAGGTTCTGTTGTGGCCTATGAAAGCTTTACAACCAGGGACGCCGATTTCAGCTCCCAGCTGACAAAGATTATTCGATCCGGTGCGGAAGTCCTTTTCACCCCTCAATACTATAACGAGGTAGCACTTATCGTTCAACAGGCCCATGAACTGGGGTGGGACAAACCGATTGTGGGAAGTGACAGCTGGGGGTCGGCGGAAACGGTCACGCTCTGCGGGAAGGACTGCTATGGGCTCTTCTTCAGCTCCCATTATGCTGCTGCAGGTGCAACGGGAGCAACCAAGGCGTTTATCGATCGCTACAGGAACCGGTTTGGCTACACCCCCGATGATGTGGGTGCACTCACCTGGGATGCACTCGGAATCGTTCAGACCGCCATTCAGTCCGCAGGGGAGATTACAGGAAATATCACCCGGGATCGCAAGGCCGTTCGGGACGCCCTGGCAACGATCAAGGAATTTAAGGGCATTACCGGTCGAATGACCTTTACCGAGGAGGGGGATCCGATCAAATGCGCCGTGATCGTCAGGATCAGCAATACCGGTGAATATGAATTCTATAAATCGGTCTGTCCCTGATGCCCGTATCGAGAATGATCGTCTCGCAAAGAGGCGCAATCGACCCACTTTTCAGTATTCAATTAATCGTAACCCTGATGTTGCATTGGAATTCACCTTGACCACCAGGAAAGGCGCGAACACAATGGGTTTGCAGCAGAATCGACGCATGATCTGGAATTCATAAGGGGTGAATTCCTACGGTCGGGTAACCGACACCGTGGAACATCACAACTGTATCGTATCGTATTGAAATGCGAAGCATTTCACACAATTCCCAGGTGATTTTATGCAACGTTGAGGGTAACAACCATAAATGATGATGAACTCGTAAAAAGTCCCTTTGCCGTCATCCCGGACTTGATCCGGGATCCAGAAGTTGTTGAATTTACTGGATGAGCGTTGACACTTCACTTCGTGTCCCGCCTTCGCGGGAATGACAAATGTAGGGCATTATCGACTTTTTACGAGACCATAAATGATGCCAATCCCTTAGTTCCTAAAGCACTGAATTCATGTAAAAAGGACTTCTTACATAGGCATCAAGTGTCAGTTTGAACTAACTCCCGACCAGATATATCTATGGTATTTTTCTTCCAGAATCTTGTCAACGCCCTCCAATGGGGAAGCTTCTATGCGCTGATTGCGCTGGGATACGCCATGGTATACAGCATCCTGATGCTGTTTAACTTCGCTCATGGCGATATCTTCATGGTCGGGGCATATATCGGATTTGGCGTTTCAACCGGCCTTGTGGCGTTGGCGGCCGCAGGTTCTATCATCCTACCCAACGGGGTCGTTTTCACCTTAACGATTCTGATAACCATGTTCCTGACATCGCTTCTGGGCATACTCATTGAAAGAATCGGTTATCGTCCCCTGAGGGAAGCGCCGCGCGCATCGGCAGCCATTACCGGGCTGATGATCGGTATCATCCTGGAAACCAGCAACCTTGCGATACTCGGCGCAAGACGCATCCGCTTCCCCTCGCTGATCGAATCGGTCACCTACGATATCGGCGGCGTCTTTGTTACGAGCAAGAAGATCATGATCGTAGGGGTCTCCCTGGCTTTCATGCTCGCGCTGCACCTCTTTGTGAAGCATACAAAATGGGGAATGGCCATGCGCGCCATGGCTTTTGACTATGTCGTGGTCCCCCTGATGGGCGTCTCCATTAACCAGATCGCCCGGATGACATTTGCCATCGGGTCCGCCCTGGCTGCCGTGGCCGGTATCCTTTTTGGTGTAGCATATCCTATTCTTGATCCTTACATGGGAGTGCTCTTCGGCTGGAAAGCCTTTGTCGCCGCGATACTCGGTGGGAGAGGCTCCATTATGGGCGCAGCACTGGCCGGCTTTCTCCTGGGATTTATCGAGATTTTTGTCGCTATGTTTTTCCCCTCAACACTACGGGATTTCATCGCCTACTCAATAATCCTTCTGATTCTGATTTTCAGACCCCATGGCTTTTTCGGAGAACCCTACAGCGCGCAGCTGAGGCTATAGGATGGAGAGTTCAGGTGTCAGTGTTCAGGTGTCAGGCCGGCCTTCGGCCGGGATCAGCCCCAAAAAGCCCTATCCTGAAACCTGACACCTGAACACTTCACCCTAAACACTGAACACTGATGAACTCGTAAAAAGTCAGATATCATCATCATCTGTCATTCCCGCGAAGGCGGGAATCCAGTGTTTTCAATAGCTTCTGGACTCCCGCCTTCGCGGGAGTGACGGTATTTCGGACTTTTTACGGGACCGTCAACACTGAACCCTGAACACTAAGAACCTATACCCGGACGAAGAAGTGAATCGTAATTCCCTGACAGAGGCAATGAAGAGACTGCGCCACTCCCTGCTGGCCTTGGCCACACCAATCCCGATGTTGGCATGGCTTGTCGGTGGGCTGGCAGCTGTGGCAGCCGAACATATCGTCGGCAATTTGCTGGCAGTGCTGTTGGGGCTTCCCAAGATTCCGGTTCTTTTCGGTTGTATCGTCATGATGAAAACCCCCCTGCTGATTCCCAGTGCAGCGGCCTACGGGTGTCTGATATATCTGATCCCTACAGTGGGTGTCGCCCGGCTGAC
>JAZFSW010000077.1:0-2151 GCA_036446375.1 Desulfobacterales bacterium
ACCCGTCCGCCATCGGCTTCGCCTCAGGCGATAGCCGGGCGGGTCTACGTAACCTGCCCGCCAAGCCCTATTTGCCTTAAATGAGTTGAGTGATCCCAGCCATGCGACATGCAATGCAAGAGAACGTCCTTCTCAAAGGCGATGGCAGGCGGGTCTGCGGATAATTATGATTCCTCATTCCAGACCAACGATAGGCAAAGAAGAATCCTTACAGGCTGCCAAAGTTATTGAGTCGGGGCAATTGGCTCAGGGCGCCGTTGTAGAGAAAATCGAAGAGGAGTTTTCACGCAAAATGGGTGTTCGGTATGGGGCTGCGGTCAGCTCGGGAACGGCCGCTCTGCATGTCGCTCTTCTCGCTATGGGGGTCGAACCCGGGGATCAGGTGATAATCCCCAGCTATGTCTGTACGGCACTCCTCAATGCGGTTCATCATGTGGGTGCTGATCCTGTTTTGGCTGATATCGATCCTGTAACGTATAACCTGGATCCGGATGATGTGAAGGCGCGTTTAACGGGACGCACAAAAGCAGTTGTTGTTCCCCATCTTTTCGGCTTGGCTGCTGATATGGAAGGTCTTCTTTCCCTGGGTGTGCCGATCATTGAAGATTGTGCTCAAGCGGTCGGGGGCGAGTATCAGCATAAACCTGTCGGATCCCTCGGGCATGCTGCCATTTTTTCATTTTATGCCACCAAGGTGATTACTACCGGAGAGGGTGGCATGGTCGTATCCGATTCAAGGGAGTTGATTGATCGGGTAAAGGGGCTGAGAGCATACGATAAGATAGATGCATATGAAACCCGGTACAACTATAAGATGACCGACATCCAGGCGGCCATGGGGCGGGTTCAGTTGGGCCGGCTGGAAACTCTGATCGAGCGCAGGCGTGCGATTGCCGTGAAATATCAACAGGCTCTAGAGGGTTTTGATATCACGCTTCCTCCCGACGATCCGGGACATATCTATTACCGATATGTCATCGGTTTGAAGACCGATGTTGGTCATCTGATCCAGAGTATTCGTGAAAAAGGGATCGAATGTGCCCGTCCCATACATGTCCCGCTTCACAAATTGCTTGATTTAGAGGGATATCTGCAGACGGGGGCCGCCCAGAGCCATTCCCTTTCTTTACCCATTTATCCTTCACTGACCGATGAAGAGGTGGACCGCGTGATTGAGGTGTTGAGAAACACTTTCGAGGAATCAGTCAATGAGGCGTAACCTTCAACTAATGGATATCAGCCTGCGTGTCTATATACCCGCGCTGATCGCTAGTGCGATTTTGGTGGTACCGTCGGTTCGGCTTTCCTTCTTCGATATCGGTTGGAGATGGTTCTATGTGTTGCTGATTTCCTTTGCCTTTTCGTTCTGTCTAACCCCGATTTATGGGTGGATTGCCCGGCGGTATGACATTCTGGATCGGCCGGATGGTAGGAAGATGCACGAAGAGGCCACCCCCCTACTGGGTGGTCTTGCTGTTTTCAGTGCGTTTATCATAGCGTTGCTTGTGAACGGCATCTTCTCCCTGAAGCTCGGTGTGATTCTGATTGCTGCCGGAATACTGTGTGTTGTCGGGGTTGCCGACGACATCAAAGAGATCCCCGCCTGGGTCAAGCTTGTCGCCCAGTTCCTCTGCACTGCCCTGGTAATGCATTTCGGGATCGTATTGCATGTTGTCCCGAATAGTCTTGGGGTCTTTGCTGATATCGCCAACGTCTCTTTGACTGTTCTCTGGATTCTTGGCATCACCAACGCCATGAACTTCTTTGACGGCATGGATGGTCTGGCAGCCGGACTAGGTGGTGTGATTGCCTTCTTCTTGGGCGTGGTTGCTTTCCAAACAGCCCAGCCTTTCCTGGGGTGGGTTTCGGCAGCCATGATGGGGAGCTGTTTCGGTTTCTTGCCACATAATCTGAAACTGAATAAGGCGGCTGCCATCTTCTTGGGAGATGCCGGAGCTACGGCCATAGGTTTTGTTCTTGCGTGTGTGGCTGTTTACGGCAAGTGGTCTGCAAGTGATCCGGTGGTCGCGCTGATATCCCCGATTTTGATTTTCTGGATTCTGATTTTTGATATGACATATATTTCCGCAGATCGAATCATTGCCGGTCTACAGGAAAGCTTTTCGAGTCTCGGCAAGAGGCGCGGTATGG
>JAZFSW010000078.1:0-8294 GCA_036446375.1 Desulfobacterales bacterium
GGCATCTTCGGCGTCGGCAATGGCCTTCCGCATATCATCGGCGGTTGCTTCATGCCTCTGGTCGTTGATGAGGTCTGCGGCTTTCTTCAGATGCCACAGATTCCGGACCGCATCGGCCTGCACCTGGGTGTGGTGGTGGTAGTCGCGCACGGTATCTGCAATGTCGGAAAGATAGGGTATGCGCTCCAGTGGAATAATGATCGTCTTGGACGTTGAGGCCCTTCCTTCCGGTTTTGGCAGGCGGGAGTCGAAAGCGAAACCGGTCTTAGCGCGCAGGGCATCTAAAAGGGCATGATACAGCGATGTTACCCCATCATCATTGAATTTTGAGGCAATCGTACCAAAAACCGGCATCGCTTCAAGCGGTGTATCAAACGCTTTGCGGTTTCGCTGGACCTGCTTTCGAACGTCACGAAGCGCATCTTCTGCGCCCTGCTTTTCGAACTTGTTCACTACTACGATATCCGCATAGTCCAGCATGTCTATCTTTTCAAGCTGGGAGGCAGCGCCAAATTCGCTGGTCATCGTATAGATCGCTACATCGGCCTCATTGACAATATTCGAATCCCCCTGGCCAATGCCGGCGGTCTCAATAATGATAAGATCAAATCCTGCCACACCGAGGACCGAAGATATGTCCGATAACCCCACCGGCAGTTCTGTCCGGGATGTTCGTGTGGCCAGGGACCGCATGTAGACCCGGGGATCATCTATGGCGTTCATGCGGATCCGATCTCCCAGAAGGGCCCCTCCGGTCTTTCGCCGGGAAGGATCGCAGCTCAAGATCGCGACAGTCGCTGATTCAAAGTCGTTAAGAAAGCGTAGAACCAATTCGTCGGTCAACGAGGATTTTCCGGCACCACCGGTTCCGGTGATGCCGATGATCGCCGGTTTGTGGTCCCAGATGTTTCGGGACAGTTCTAATTTCAGTTCTTCCAGATCGCTGGATTCAGAGGCATTGCCATGCTCAAGGACCGTGATCAGGTTGGCGATCCGGGATGTTTCTTCAATGGATAGATCCTTGAGGATAGGGTCGTCACCGGAAATCGTAGAAAAATCCATCCGTTTGACCATATCGTTGATAATGCCCTGGAGCCCCATGCGGGTGCCGTCTTCAGGTGTATATATCTTTGCCACACCGTAGGCCTCCAGTATCCGGATCTCATCAGGGACAATGACCCCGCCGCCCCCGCCAAACACCTTAATATGCGATGTGCCATTGTCTTTTAAGAGATCCACCATGTATTTGAAAAACTCAAGATGGCCGCCCTGATAGCTCGATACGGCAATGCCCTGTACATCCTCCTGGACGGCGGCATTGACAATGTTCCGAACCGATCGATTGTGTCCGAGGTGAATCACTTCAACCCCGGTATCCTGGAGCATCCTTCGGATGATGTTTATCGACACATCGTGACCATCAAAAAGGGACGTTGCCGTTACAACTCTGATGTTATGTTCGGGTTGGTAAACCTCAATGGCAGTATCCATATATCTCCTGAAAGCCTTCTTTAGGCAGCTCTGTGAATGCCTACTTCAAACGTTCCAAGGCCAGGATTTCGGCAATTTTGCTGGTCGGTAGATCTTCCCGGGCGGATCGCTCAAAAATGTTCAGGAGGGTGTCATGGATATGTTCGACCTCCTCATTGATCTTTTCAAGCGACTCGCCATCGTAGGTGTAGGCAACACGCATCAGCCCACCGGCGTTTATCACAAAATCGGGGGCATACAGTATGCCGCGTTGATGAATGAATTCCCCGTCTTCAGGTTGCGCCAGCTGATTGTTGGCGCCGCCGGCAATGATGGGTGCTTTTATCTTCTCAATATTTGTTCGGCTTAGGACGGCACCCAGGGCGCAAGGGGCAAAAACATCGCAATCTGTTTCATAAACGGCTTCCGGGGCAATGGATTGGACCTTAAAATCGTGAACACATTTCCGGACAAGTCCATCGTCTGTGTCACATACCGTGACCCGGACACCCCGCTCCTGCAGCCCTTTCACCAGGTTGTACCCAACATGCCCGACACCTTGCACCACCACCCGAATTCCCTCGATATCTTTTCTGCCCAGTTTATGTTTGACAGCCGCTTCAATCCCGCGCAATACCCCTCTGGCGGTAAAGGGTGAGGGGTCTCCGTCCTGATTGAAATGATTTTCAGCACAGGTCACATAGGATGTCTTCTGGGCGATGGCATCCATGTCATCCGTGCAGGTGCCGGAATCCATGGCGGTAATATAACGCCCGTTCAGTGAGTCCACGAACTCTCCGAAAGCGTTGAAATAGGCCTGTCGATCCCGGATAACATCCGGTTGAATCAATACGGATTTCCCCCCCCCATGGGGCAAGCCGCTAATGGCCGCCTTGTAGGTCATCATCTGGGCAAGTCTTAAGGCATCCCGGATGGCCTCTTGGGTTGAGTCGTAATGCATGCAGCGACATCCACCAACGGCCGGACCCAGTGTGAGATCATGTATGGCAATGATGGCTCTCAGGCCGGTCTTCGGATCCATCTTGAGATGCAGTTCTCCGTATCCAAGGGATTCGGCATATGTGAAGAGATCATCATGGGATGCATCAAACGCTTCCGGGTGAGGTGATAGATCATTCATAAGACTGCTCCTTGAACCAGAAGAAGT
Source organism: Desulfobacterales bacterium (assembly GCA_036446375.1). GTDB lineage: Bacteria > Desulfobacterota > Desulfobacteria > Desulfobacterales > JAZFSW01 > JAZFSW01. The sequence continues at coordinate 2,639 of JAZFSW010000078.1, forward strand.
GGCGATCTGTTATAGCCTCCAGCAGCCGACCATACACGGTAGTAGACCGCGCTGGCTTCACTCTTTTATTATAGTCATAATTGGGCAGATTCAGGTTGAATGAACCCGAATCGCGCATGTCCAACTCCTGTGGCAGACTGTAACATAAATGCCGGCCTATTCCCAGTCAATTCCAATTCTGTCCCTGTCCTACCACATCTTTTCTAGAATCTTTTTCTGCCTTTAAATACCGCACTTTAGCAGCGGGAAACCGGTGAGTGTTCTTTGCTCCGGACAGCAAAAAGGGGATAAGATAAAGAAAGAATCTCAGACGATGTAGGGATACATAGCGGGGGTGTTGTCGAGACCATTTATGTTGAAAAGCCAGCAGGAAAATGGTACTCTGTTATCTACCTGTCTTATCCATATCCGTTCCAGGAGAATATCATGAATTACAGTACGAGTGAAGAATTGAAGCGTCTGGGAATAGGGGCTCAGATCAAGGCCCTGCGTGAGGGAAAACAACTTTCTTCCGATGACGTGGCCGAGCAAGTGGATCTCAAACCGGCCCTGCTGTCGCAGATCGAAGCCGATGTTGTTCCGCCCACGCTGGCAACCCTGATTAATATTGCCAAAGTGCTGGAAGTGAGTGTCGATCATTTTTTCACGCAGGAAAAGACACTGGAACAGATTGAGTTGACACGGGTGCATGAACGACTGTCCGTGACCAAGAGCAGAGAATCTGACCAGGCGCGTATGACGTACAGTTATGAAGCCTTGGCCTATCGACTGAAAGACAAAAGGATGGAACCTTTCCTGGTGGAGTTTGATTCGGAAATCGAGGAAAAAGCCATTCCGCTTTCCCATGATGGCGAAGAGTTCTGCTATTGCCTGGAAGGTGAAATCGAGTTTATCACCGATGACAGAAGAATTATATTGCAGCCCGGCGACTCGCTTTACTACTATTCGGATATCCCTCATGTATTGAGAGGTATCGGACCGGGCAAACCAAAGGGCATTTTCATACTGCTGCCCAGCAAGACATGACCCATACGCAACGGCCAAACGGAAACGACCTATGATTGAGGTACGAATTCACGGAAGGGGCGGGCAAGGCGCGGTGATAGCATCCAAGATTCTTGCCGTTGCCCTGTTTGCGGAAGGAAAATACGTGCAGGCGTTCCCCAAGTTTGGCGTGGAACGACGGGGTGCCCCGGTGGAAGCCTTTCTGAGACTTGACCAGGGAAAGATTCTTATCCGCAGTGAGATCGAAGCGCCCGATCATGTGGTCATTCTCGATGCCACGCTTATGGAAACGACGGATGTTACCGCAGGTCTTGCCGAAGGCGGGTGGATTATCGTTAATACCGGCAAGACTCCCGATCAGTTTTCTCACCTCGGGCACTATCGTGTGGGATGTGTTGATGCAAGCAGTATTGCCATTGCCCACAAACTGGGCAATAAAAGCGCGCCGATTGTTAATACAGCTATTTGCGGCGCCTTTTCCAAATGCACGGGACTGGTTGGACTTGAAGCGGTATGTGATGCCATCCAGGAAGAAGTTCCGATACACGCTGAAGCTAATGTAGACGCTGCCCGGCAGGCCTTTGAGGATGCTGCCGTTTGAAGGAGAGGGCGACCATGCCCGAAGAAGAACCGATTGTATATGACACCCAAAGCCAGCTGCCTGAGAAAGTAGTTTCAGAAGGAAGCATGCTCTGGAACAAGACAGGCTCCTGGCGATATATTAAACCCCGGTACATGAACAAAGTCCCTCCCTGTAACCAGGGGTGCCCGGCCGGTAACGACATCGAGAATTTCATCCAACAGATCGGGTTGGGAGATCCTGCGGCTGCCTGGCGGATCTTGAAAGAAGAAAATCCCTTTCCCAAAGTGTGCGGTCGGGTCTGTTACCACCCCTGCGAGAGCGTCTGCAACCGTGATGAATTCGACCGGGCCATCGCGATACACGCCCTGGAACGGTTTGCAGCCGAACATGCACCCCCGGACGAAAGACCTGCTAAATTAAGACCCGACTCGAGTAAACGAGTGGCCATCGTAGGATCCGGACCTGCAGGACTTACCGCCGCCTATCACCTGGCCCGAATGGGCCACAGCGTGACGGTGTTTGAGGCCAAGGAAAAACCCGGTGGACTCATGCGCTATGGCATTCCGGGATACCGGCTGCCGCAGGATGTATTGGAGGCGGAGATTGACGACATTCGCTCGCTGGGTGTTAAGATGAAATGTAAACAAGTTGTTGGTCGTGACGTTGCCTGGGATGAAATGAAAGCGTTTTCGGCGGTCTTCCTCAGCATCGGTGTTCATAAAAACCGTCTTCTGGGGTTTGCCTCCGAAGGGGCCAGAGGTGTGCGATCCGGACTGGAATTTCTTGATTCAGTGGCCAGGGGAGACGTGCCCGCATTGGGGGAGAAAACGGTAATTGTCGGTGGCGGAAACGCTGCCATCGATGCGGCTAGATGCGCCCTGCGCCTGGGCAGTGAGGTGTCGATTTACTACCATCGTTCCAGGAAAGAGATGCCCGCTTTCGAAGAAGAGGTGTATGAAGCCGAGAGAGAAGGGGTTGCCATTCATTTTTTGGCCCAACCGGTCGACATTATCACTGAGGATAACCGCGCTGTCGGGTTTCAATTTCGCAAAGCCCTGCTCGGAGAGCAAGATCCATCGGGAAGAAGAACACCGGTACCGATTCCCGGTACTGAATTCGACGTTTCCGCCGATACGATTATTACCGCCATTGGAGAAACGTCCGATCTGGCGTGGCTTCCCCCGGATCTTCAAACCGAACAGGGGCGGATCGTTATTGATCAATTCGGGTTAACCAACCATCCCGGGGTGTTTGCCGGTGGGGACACCGCACTTACCACCCACAATGTGGCCTATGCTATCGGTTCCGGCAAAGCGGCTGCCTGTGCCATCGATTCCTCGCTCAATGACAAGCCTATTGAAAACTTCCAGGACAGGATAATCGTCGGTGGGAAAGGTGCAGTTTCTGTTTCCCGCTACCTGGAAACCGGAAAGGCACATGCGGCAAATGACAGTTCCGGTCAGGTCGTGGCCTTTTCAGAACTTAACCTGAACTATTTTGAGCCCCAGGCACGGCGGAAGACCCAGAAGCTCAGCATTGCAGAGCGGATGACAGGTTTTGAGGAAGTCAACGGGGGGCTTTCTGATCAACACGCCAGGTTGGAAGCTGACCGTTGCTTTCACTGCGGTGTATGCACCCTGTGTGACAATTGCTACGTCTTTTGTCCTGATGTTGCGGTGACCAAGAACAGCCAGATGCCGGAAGGATATGAGATCGTTTATGATTATTGTAAAGGCTGTGGTATCTGCGTCTATGAATGCCCCCGATCGGCAATGATCATGGAGGACGAATAGTGAAGAAAGTCTTGATGGGCAATCACGCAGCCAGCTGGGGGGTAAGGCTATCACGGGTAAAGATGATCGCTGCCTATCCGATCACCCCTCAAACTCACATCGTCGAGGAATTATCGGAAATGTGCGCCGACGGCAGCCTGGATGCCAAGTTTCTCAAGGTTGAATCTGAGCACTCCGCCATGGCCTCGGTAATCGCTGCCGAAACCACAGGTGTCCGGTCGTTTACTGCCTCATCTTCCAACGGGCTGGCGCTGATGCATGAATTATTGCACTGGGCCGCCGGTGCCAGGCTTCCGATTGTTATGGTGAATGTCAACCGGGCTCTGGCGCCCGGCTGGAACATCTGGGCCGATCAGAGCGATTCTCTGTCGCAGCGAGATACAGGATGGGTTCAGTTATACGTGGAAGACAACCAGGAAGTGCTTGATTCGGTAATACAGGGATATCGAGTGGCCGAACAGGTTAATTTGCCGGTGATGATCTGTTACGATGCTTTCTACCTGAGCCATACCTATGAACCGGTAGACATTCCCGACCAGGAACAGGTGGACCAATGGCTGCCGCCCTTTGCGCCTGAATACTTTCTGAATCCGGAAAATCCGCAGGCGTTTAACGGCTTGGTCATGCCGGACAACTACATGGAAATGCGCTTCAACCTGCATCAAGCCCACGAAAAAGCCAAGACGGTGGTCAATGACGTGGGAAGCGCTTTCGGGGAACGATTCGGACGCAGCTATGGGGCGATAGAAGCCGTTTCCTGTGAAGATGCCGAGCTGATAGTGATCACCAGTAGCAGCGCTACGAGTCCTGCCCGGATCGTAACACAGCAGCTGAGGGAGAAGGGCATGAAGATCGGTCTGCTGAAGGTCCGCATGTTCCGTCCATTTCCTACAGAAGAGATCCGGGAAATCCTTGCGAACGCGAAAAAAGCTGTGGTCATCGATCGAAATTTCAGTTGGGGAAAAAGTGGCATCTTTGCCGATGAAATCAGAAGTGTCATGGCCAACCAAAGCGATGCGCCTGTAATCTTCGGTTACGTTGCAGGTCTGGGGGGTAAAAGTATCACACCCGCCCTGATTCAGGAAATCGTCGAGGAGGCGGATCGGAACGATAGGCCAGAAGCATTGTCAATCTGGAAAGGGATGAAAGCATGAGGAGCAACTACCCCTCGGAAGAATTGATGCGACCCGGACACTTGGGTTGCCAGGGATGTGGGGGTACCATGATTATGCGCCACTGCCTGAAGGCACTGGGAGCAGATACGATCTGTGTTATCCCGGCCTCCTGTTGGTCGATCATTGCCGGACAGTGGCCTTACAGCACCTTGAAGGTTCCCATCCTCCACACGGCTTTTGAGACGGCAGGGGCGGCAGCTTCCGGTGTTCGGGCGGCACTGGATATGAAAGGCAAACACGAGACCAAGGTTCTGGCTTTTGCCGGAGACGGCGGTACTTTCGATATCGGGCTGCAATCTCTTTCCGGGGCTGCAGAGCGAAATGAAGATATCATCTATATCTGTTACGATAACGAAGCTTACATGAATACCGGCATTCAACGTTCTTCGGCCACTCCGGAAAGTGCCTGGACCACCACCACGCCATCCACCTTTCCCAAGGAGGGCCCCAAGAAGAACATCATCCAGATCCTGACCGCTCACAAGATTCCCTATTGCGCCACAGCCAATGTTGCCTGGCCGGAAGATTTGATGGCCAAGGTCAAGATAGCCGGTGAGACCAAAGGAACCACCTTTATCCATGTGCTATCCCCCTGTCCTCCCGGTTGGAAAATTCCTTCGGAGAAGAGCATTGAAGTGGCTCGCATGGCCGTTCATACCAAGGTGTTCCCGCTCTACGAGGTAATCAATGGCGAGGAGTACCAGATCAATGTGGAGCCAAAGGACCTTCCCGTGGAAGCGTACCTTAGCGCTCAGGGCCGTTTCAGCCACCTGGACGCGAAAGATATCAAACAGATCCAGCGCCGGGTGGACTACGAATGGAAAATCCTGCTTCAACGTTCCATGATGGAATCGTTTCACTTGAATATGGACTAGGGGTTTCGCGGGATCTTACTCACAATCAACCGGTTTGACACTGGAGGGCAGATGAACGTTATCTTCATTATTACGGATCAGCAGAGGGCCGATCACCTGGGGTGTGCCGGCAATGCGGTTGTAAAGACCCCGAATATTGATAAACTGGCCGGCGAAGGGATCCGGTTTTCCTCCGCCTATGTGGCCAATCCCACCTGTATGCCCAACCGCTGCAGCATCATGACC
>JAZFSW010000079.1:0-4291 GCA_036446375.1 Desulfobacterales bacterium
GTCGTGGAATTACTGGAGTCTCCCCGGGGATTGGAGATGAGCGGCGAGCTGCGGGATGTCACCTTTCTCGTATCGGACTTGAGAGGCTTTTCGGACTTGTCTCTGAAGTTATCACCACAAGATGTCATTAGAATGGTTAACTGTCATCTGAAGCATATGGTGGATACTATCGAACAGTATCGGGGAACGATAAATGATTTTGAAGGTGATGCAATCTTGGTCTTTTTTGGCGCTCCCTTAATGGCCGACGACGATCAACCGCGAGCTGTTGCATGCGCCATTGAGATGCAAAACCGGATGATGGATGTCAATACGGAGCTAGAGCAGCTGGGTTTGCCCGAGCTTTCAATGGGCATCGGTATTAACAGCGGGACAGTGGTTGTCGGCAATATCGGTTCTGAGAAGCGAGCGCAATACAGTGCCCTGGGGAGCGCCATCAACACCGCATACCGGATCGAATCTTTCACGACTGGGGGACAAATCCTCATCGGACCGAAAGTTCACGAAGAATTGCGGTCGTCGGTGCACGTAAGAGATACTTTTCAGGTGGAATTCAAGGGCGTCGATAAGCCATTGGTATTGTACGACATTGAGGGCATAGATGGCGAATACAGTCACTCACTTTCATGTAATCATCCAGATATATTGAAAAAAGTATAACCTGAAATGGCGATATCCTGTTTCATCGTAAAGAATAAAGTTGTATCTGCAAAATCGATTTCGGGTCATATCATCTCACTCGGTCAATCTGCAGCCGAGATTCTGATAGACGAGGAAGTTGCCGTTCATTCAAGTGTCAAGCTCATCATTGAACCGCACAAAGACCATGATGCATCTGAATTCTATGCCAAGGTTTCATCCATCGACAGGCGGGGATCTGCAGGCTCCAAAATCATGGCTGGAATCGAATTCACGTCATTTCCTCAAGATATACTGCAGTAGAAGAGACGAGAATAAGACAAGGATTAATCCCATGTGCATACCGTAGCTATTTTGATTCGAACTTGACCATCCCCTGTTTTTCTATTAATGACACATTATCACTCCTCCACCATCATTTCCATTGACACAAGGTGCTTTTATGAAACGGTGTATCGGTTTTGCTCTCGTCCTGCTTGTTGCCTTGCTTGTTACCTCACCAGATGTATCGGCCAAGAAACGCGGCATGTCTGTCAGACTCGTATCCCCATCCGGTGAGCAGGTCAAAGGCAATCAATGGCTCTTTGTCATCGGCATAAATACATATATTGAGTGGCCGCGTCTTCGGGGGGCCGTTGCTGATGCAAAATCTGTCAGAGATGTCCTTGTCTCTCGATATCATTACACGGAAGACCATGTTGTTGAGCTATATGACGAACAGGCAACCCGAAGGAACATTTTCCGCAAATTTCGGTACCTGGCAAGAAAGGTAAAAAAGGACGACTCTCTTGTCATATTCTATGCGGGCCACGGTCACATTGACCCTATAACAAAGGAAGGAAGTTGGGTGCCGATTGAGAGCAGCACGACAGACCCGTCTGCGTGGGTGACCAACCATGATATCAAGAACTATCTGAAAGTCGATGCAATAAAAGCCAAACATATTCTGCTCATTTCAGATTCCTGTTTTGCCGGCGATTTTTTCCGCGGCAAAAGGGGCAAGATGCCCGAAGTGACGGAAAAAGTGATCAGAAGGGCATACGAACTCACATCACGGCAGGTCATCACTTCCGGCGGTCTTGAGCCTGTGGTCGATGCCGGATTTGGTGAAAACAGCATATTTACTCACTTCCTGATAAGGGCACTGCAAGAGAACAAGAAACCGTTCCTGGTACCATCAGAGCTATTTCCTGATATCAAGGCCGGTGTTGCTGAAAATGCTGAGCAGTTTCCAAGGTTTGGGACATTGACCGGAACCGGTGGTCAACAAGGCGGCGAACTGGTTTTCTTTCTTAAGCAATCTTCACGGGCTGCAGAATTGACTGCAGAAACCCTGGAAAGAAGCGAGGAATTGGAGCGGCTGAAACGGATGGTAGAGGAAGATGTCCGGGCCAGGCAGAGAGAAGCGGCAGAGATCGTGAAGCGTGAAAAAGAGGTGGTTGCCTTGGACGCACAGATCGCTGCCATAAGGGAAAGGCTTGGCACGAGTGCCGCAAGATCAGATGATAATCTCGACACCATGCTTGCCATGGTTAAGCGGAAAGAAGTGCAGCAGAGAGGTATTTTTGATCTGAAGAAGCAAAGCGATGTGAAAGAAGCAAACCGGAACGCCGAGATAGAGCGGTTGAGGGAACAAAAGAGGAAAAGGCTGATTGTGGGGGTGGAGGACGATATATACAAGTATGAGAGAATCGCGTCTTCACCATTTGGTGATGAAATGAAGGAGGCGGCCTGGAAAACACTGGTGGCCAAGTATCCTCAGGCAAAAGGGATAGCGGTCGGTGATACTGAAAGATTGATGCGGGCAGCTGTATATGGTCCTAAGAAGGTGAATTCCATCGGGATGGAATTTGTCCTCATTCCACCGGGCACATTTGCAATGGGGAGTCCGGCTGATGAAATCGGTAGATATAGTGATGAAAGGCATCACCGTGTAACCCTGACAAATGGGTTCTATCTGCAGACAACAGAAGTGACACAGAAACAGTGGCAGGCGGTGATGGGAGAGAATCCGTCATATTTCAGGACCTGTGGCGACAGATGTCCCGTAGAAAGTGTATCGTTGAATGATGTTCAAGATTTCATCCGGAAGCTGAATCAAAGTGAAGGGGCAGACAGATACAGGCTACCGACAGAAGCCGAGTGGGAATATGCGGCACGGGCCCGTACCACCACCAGGTTCAATTTCGGGGATGCTGACACCTGGCTCAGTGAATATGGCTGGTATGCCAAGAACTCAGGGGGAAAGATCCATGCCGTAGGGCAGAAGAAACCCAATATATGGGGGCTATATGACATGCACGGTAATGTAGGGGAATGGTGTCAGGATCGGTTTGGCAGGTATCCTTTGGACTCTGTCACCAACCCTTCAGGGCCATCCAAAGGTTCGAACCGAGTGATCCGCGGGGGTAGCTGGTACTATGGTCCAAGGTACATTCGCAGTGCGAATCGGGGACGCGGATCACCCGGCAGCAGGAGCGAGGATGTAGGCTTTCGGCTTCTGAAAACCCAATAATCTCTTGCCATTGCTGCTCTGGTAACAGGAGGGGGCGCGAAATCCTCGTAAACTGTTTGAACCTGCCGTGGAAGAACGATTCATTACCACATTACCCAAAAGGAGGCATCTCAATGGCCACAATCAACTCAGTATTGGGTCCAATGGACACGGCTGATCTCGGGTTTACGCTGATGCATGAACATATCATGGTGTCTGCGCCGGGTATTTCCCGGGACTATCCGGAACTTCTCGGTGACGATCCCCTGCCACGTGTGGTCGCCGGTCTAAATACAACCCGGGAAGGGGGAGTGGATACCCTTGTCGATTCAACCACGCTTGATCTTGGCCGTGACATCAGCATACTTGTCGAGGGCTCTCGCCAGAGCGGCATAAACATTATTGCAACAACCGGTTGGTGGCTGGACATTCCACGCTGGTTTGCCGGCATTACGGCGGATCAACTGGCCGATGTGTTTACCCGAGAGGTGGAAGAGGGAATGTCCGGTACCGATGTCAAGGCCGGTCTGCTCAAATCCGCCAGCGATGCAGAAGGGGTAAAGCCTCAGGAAGAAATTGTGTTGCGGGGCATTGCGCGCGCGCATCTTAAGACAGGTGTTCCCATCGTGCTTCATTCCTATTCCCCCGGTGAAGTGGGTCGTCGTCAGGTGGCTGTTTTGAAAGAAGAAGGGGTCGATCTGACACGGGTGAAGATGGATCATTCCAATGATACAACCGATGTGGAATACCTCACCTGGCTTCTCGATCAGGGATGTTTCCTCGGCCTGGATCGCTATCCGGGGGGAGGCGTGCCGCCGGAAGACCGCACCAAAACACTCAAAGCGCTGATCGATAAGGGCTTTGCGGACCGGCTTTGCCCCTCCCATGATGGCAATATCCTACGGGTCGAGGTTGACCATCCCATGATGACCGAAGAACAGCGTCTGAAGTACAATCCCCATGGGTTTCTCTACATCAAGAAAGTCGTCTTCCCCCATCTGCTTGAACTGGGTGTATCTGAAGATATCCTGGCGGGTCTGTGTGTCAATGGCCCCCGCAACTTTCTGGAAGGTGCGGGGTGAAGTGAGCTAAAGTGAACTGAAGTGACTGAAGTGAGGTTACTTGGAATCACAAATCTCAGGCACCAAATGACAAGTA
>JAZFSW010000080.1:0-4399 GCA_036446375.1 Desulfobacterales bacterium
AGCTCGGAGCAGCCATCGTTGCAGTAGTCTCTGGCTTCTTCAAGAGGTATGCCCAGACGAAGCAGACCCGGAAGGGCCACCGCATCATTGAAATAGGCCGGATTGCTCAACCCCTTGCATGTCAGGCGGCAGGACAATTCCAGTAGGTGCCGGGGGGAGCCTTCGAAGAAGCGAACATTGAGTTTGGGTTCCGGCAGCATCAGGCGGGCGGCAGCCACCAGGCACATGGTGCTCAATTCGTTGCAGGCATCTTTACCTTCCGGTGTCTGGCCGGCAAGGGCGATATTTCGCAGTGAATCGTTGTTGCCGGCAAAATAATTCAGTTTAACGAAGTAGTTTTCAATCAGTTCCTGGGCATCTTCGTGTGTCATCCTACCCGATTCAATATCGTTCCGGTAGAGCGGAACCATCCACTGGTCGAACCGGCCGATGCTCCCGCGAGCGCCATACATGAAGGTAAACCACATCAGCTGCAGGCCGGCCAGGAAGGTTTCCGGTGGTCCGGTAGCGATCTGGTGACATACAGAGGCGATTTGCTTCAGCTCGTCCCTGCGTTTGGGATCGAGCGCTTCATCGGCCAGGGCTTCAGCATGAAGCGCGTGAGTCTCGGCAAAGCGACAGGCGGCGTCGTAGGAAATCACCGCGGCCTCAAGGAAATCCCTTTTGGCCGGATCGGTTTCGGCGGCCAGTTTTTCGGATGCTCTGTCGCGGATCCCGGTATAGCCCATGCGGATGATATTGGCATTTCCCGGGGTGTAGTGGCCATCGTAATGTCCCAGGGCAATCGTGCTGCCCTCTGCGGGAAGGACGGTCGTGATGCCGGCGAGCATGTCAGAGGCCTGGATGACCGGCGAGGTCTCATTCAGCAGGGCTGCAAAGTCTTCTGCTCTTTCGACCAGTGTGGATCCGTGCTGGATCCTCCCGAAAAGCGGATACCCCATCGCAAGGTATTTTGCCGCGTTGGCCGTTGTCGGTTCCCCCGATCCTGCCAGCACTTTGCTGACAATATACTGGTTATGGTCTCCATTCCAATACATCTCTCGCAGTCTATGACTACGGCTGTCCGGGGCTAGTTCCAGGTCTTGCATATGTCTTTCCTCAATATTTCTTACTCGCCGATCCGGACGTTTATGCCGAATGGCTGAAAGCTGGCAGCAATCTCTTCCATATGATCACTAGCCGGCGGCTCTACGTCCGGGAGTTTATAGTCTTTTCCGAGACGGGGGTATTTTGATTGACCCAGCTTGTGATAGGGGAGCAGTTGCACGCGCCTGATGCCTTTGATACCGGCAAGGAATCGGGCAGCAGCCAGGATATCGTCCTCGGCATCGTTTATGCCCGGGATTATCGGCATGCGGATCTCCATGGGGATGCCATACTGGCCCAGCTTCTTGAGATTCTCCAGAGCCAATCTATTGGAAGCACCCGTGTGAGTCCTGTGCTTCCTGTCGTCCATATGTTTGATATCGTATAAGACCAAGTCTACATACGGAAGGATTTCTGAAAAAACGGCCCAGGGGGCTTGTCCGGACGTGTCGAGTACCGTGTGCAGACCTTCTGCTTTGCATTGTCTAAGAAGGGAAAGCACGAACGCGTGTTGGAACAGGGGTTCACCTCCGGAAAGTGTTATCCCGCCACCGGAGTTTTCGTAGAAAGGAATATCCTTTCTGAGTTCTGTCATCAGCTCTGCTACGGATACTTTTCGGCCTTCCATCACCAGTGCTTCGGCATAGCAGACGTCGACGCATTTACCACAAAGAAGACATCTTTCCTGGTGATAGGCACGGGTTCCGTCAGGCAGCGCTTCGTGCACGTGTTGGGGGCATACTACGAAGCACTCACCACAGCCAATGCATTTCGCCTCAAACCGAACCAGCTCCGGGTCTGGATGAATCGCTTCCGGATTGTGACACCACCAGCAGTGCAGGGGGCATCCCTTGAAAAAGACGGTTGTGCGAATGCCAGGGCCATCATGAACGGCGAGTTTCTTGATGTCGAAAATCAGCCCTTCTTCCTGCCTCATGGGTGTCTTGCTCCTGGGGAGACATGAACGGGCAAGGCACCGGTGCCACCAATATCACGGGGGCATGGTCCTCTGGGGACTCGCCGACAGACCCGGGACTTCGGTATCCGTTTATGTCAGATACGGCTAATCTTCCTTCGCAAAGTCTTCCTTGGGGGCGCCGCATACCGGGCATTCCCAATCATCGGGTATATCGTCAAAGCTTGTTCCGGGCTCGACACCGTTGTCAGGATCGCCCAGTTCCGGATCGTAGACATAACCGCATACCTCACATACATATTTGTCCATTCCTCACCCCTCCTTTACATTCGTTGGTCGATACATCGTCACACGTGGTGCTGTTTTTCAGGGCAACGCATCAACCAGGTTCGTTACATGTCTCTCTATCTCGTCACGTACCGATCGCATCACATCCATTGATTTTCCTGCTGGATCCGGCAGGTCCCAATCCTGCATGTCCGCACCGGCAACAGTGGGGCATTCTTCCTCGCACCCCATAGTGATAATCATGTCCGGGCGGTTATTGTCAAGGACATCATCGAGGGGTTGGGGCTTTCGAAACGCCATGTCGATGCCTTTTTCCTGCATGACCTCGACCATTTCCGGGTTTATCGCCTCAGCCGGACGGCTCCCGGCGCTTAAAACGTCGATCCGGTCCCCGGCGATGTATCGGGCATAGGCACTGGCCATCTGGCTTCGGCAGGCGTTTTCCTTACAGGCAAACAGTATCTGTTTTCGCTTCAGTAACGGCTCAAGGAGACTTCGTGCTTCTCTGTTGACATCTTCCAATACAGTGGGGTGTTTTGCCATGTCTCCCCGATTCTCGACACGCCGATAGGTGAGGCTTCCCTCGTAACCGGCACCCACGGCATCGTAGAAGTACTTCATGGTCAGGTGAAGGCCTTCGAAAAGGTTGGCGCCTTTCGTGGCGCCCTGGGCCAGCAGAAACCCTTTGCGCCATTTTCGGCCGGGGTCCGTAAGGTTGAGGCGGTACTTTCGGGCCCAGAGGGTCTGGCTCCTGTCAATGAGGGCTTTCAGCTGGGCAGGCGTGTTGTAAAAGAAGATCGGTGTGGCTGTGACAATGACATCTGCCTGTCGCAGCAGGGAATAGATATCAGGATCCATGTCGTCTTTAATCGGACAGAACCCCGTTCTTTCACAGGTCGTATACTCCTTGCACGGCTCGATATGCTTTCCGCATACATCCAGTGTATAGGTAGATGCACCGAGGTTATCGGCTTCAGCCATAAATGACGAAAGGAGAAAGGCGGTATTGCTTTTCTTTCGAGGACTTCCCTGTATTCCGAGTACCAGCATTAGTTTATTAGTTCCGAAAACCTAGTCTTATGGCCCGGTCAGAGGCAGAGGACGCTGCCGGATTTTTCAAAGACTAGCATTTGGTCTTTGGGTAAACGGTTGGGTCGACTGCCCGGCGTCTGCTTCGCCTACATACGAGCCGGGCGAGGCAGCTCGTATCGGGGTTCGTAGGATGGGTGTCGTCAAGGAACAGCTCAACCGATAAACGAAAAACGAAACGACTCTCGCAACCGAACAACGAAAACCGGAAAAGACAAACCCCTCCGGGGTGAAATCAGTGACGGATTCTTTGGACCCGGATGTTTGCCTCGTCTTACCATACGGTCTGTTATGGGGATGTGCCGATGGCTTCACCGGCAACTTCGCAAACGGTGAAGTCTATTTCTGCCTTACATTCCCCACACACATGGACCTTGTCGAATTCATCCGAAAAGATTTCTTTCTCTTCACCGCAATCAGGACATCTGCAGGTAAAAGCTTTGAGATTCCTGAATTGCTCATACCCCGGGCAGTGCTGTGGTGTGGACATAAGCGCCTCCTTTATCCCAGCCGGGACGATGCGTCAAATGGAAAGCGTTCCTCGCATTTCCAGCTGTTCATGGCCGCTTCCCCTAGGCCGACCAGAGGCCGTGCAGGTTGCAGTATTCACGTGCCGTCACCTGGTCTGCGTCGATGCTAAATGTTGCTTCCGGTGTGTCACCGGGATTCAAGAACTGACGATAAGCCTTTCCATCGGCGATAATTTCAATCCATTGAATGTAGTGCTTGTCTTCCATGGGATGGGCAACGCTGCCCACGGTAACCTTTATTGTGCCGGCACCTTTTTCTATTACAGGAACATGTTTTTCCTTCGCGGCATCCACGGTGTTTTCCACCATTTGGTCCATGGGTTTGCCACAGCATACCAGCTCACCACCGCCTGCATTGAGAACCTCTACGATATTTCCACATATATTGCATTTGTAAACTTCAAGTCGTTTTGCCATTTTCTTCTCCTTTTGCTAATGCGCATTCAGCAGCTGTCTGTTGAAATGACATCATACATGCATAGGATCCATC
>JAZFSW010000081.1:0-8306 GCA_036446375.1 Desulfobacterales bacterium
GCCGGGGTCATCTGCTTGCTCGCCCGCTCTCTGTCGCGACGTATCGCGTGGGAAATCGGCTCAAGCGTCTCACGGGCGATAAAGGCATCGAAGACCTCATCGGTCACGTGGGCCAGGCCACGTAAAAGATCCACCCCGAACTTGCCGATCTCTGCCTCCAGAAGCTGCAGCCGGGCTTCTTCTGCCGAATAGGTGTCACTGGCCGCATCTGCTGAACTCAGGCAGCCGACATAGGAAAAGATGTGTCCGAGACGCGCAGCGGTGTCTTCGGCCAGCAGATAGACGGCCTCCCAGTCCTCGGCGTTCTTGGCTGCAAGCGGCGCCAATGCACCGGCCTTCTCCTGGAGCGTATGGATGTCCGCTGTGAGTTCATCCTTGAATTTGCGCATCTCCGGGCCGTCGAATGACGGGAAGTAGCTGCTCAGGTCCCAGATTACCCCATCGCGTTCTTCGGTCATTTCTGATCTCCTCTTTTGCTCCTGTTTCAGTTTCTGCAGCGAACCTCTTACGGTACAGCGCCAACAGATCGGTTCATCCGTGGATCTTGCAGATTCTCACAGGCGAACTTGCAGACCGACCGTTCTCATATGGAACTACCTTTCTGTCTCTCACAGACCTGCCCGCCATCGGCTTCGCCTTCAGGCGAGGCGGGCGGGGCTCACAGAGGACACAGAGGCAACTAACTAATATTAAATAAGAAGTCATTTCGAAACGAGAATTGACGGGTCTATTTCTTTTCTCTGCGATCTCGGAGGCTCTGCGGTCAGTTGAAAGACGGTAGGTAATCGAATTTGTGAATGGGTGTACTGGGTAATTGACGCTGCAGATAAAAGAATCTAAGAATGCCCTTAAATCAGAACTGGCTTTCTCTGAAGGGTTTGCCAACCGTGTCCACCGCTACTGCCTCTCACCATCGACGCTACAACCCGTGCTCGGTCCTGGCGATAATGGTATTCTGGACAGCCCGGGGCAGCTCTACGAACTGGGTAACATATCCGGCCACACGGACCATCAGGTCCCGGTAGCTCTCCGGCTCCTCTTGTGCGGCTTCTAAAACATCAGAAGACACAATATTGAATTGGACCTGGTGTATTTTCAAATCGACGAAGGTCCGGATAAAATCCGCCATGCGCTTGAAACCACTGGGATCATCGAAAATAGAAGGATCCAGCCTCATATTGAAGGTCTGACCACCGAAGAATTCCGCATGATTGATCTTTGCCACCGAATTGAGTACCGCCGTCGGTCCATTCATGTCACTTCCACTGGTGGGACCGATGCCGGCCGCCAGGGGCTGCCCGGCCAATCTTCCCGAGGGAAGCGCCCCAACACCCGTGCCGCCGGTGACATATCCGGAAAGCGGTATTTCGACCGGCGTTCTATGGCCGCCTCGCGTATTTTTGTGCTTGATGACTTCCTCGGCAAAGACATGCTTTAGCCAGACCGTTTGCTCATCGGCCTCATCATCATCGTTTCCGAATTTCGGCGTATCAAGCAGCTTCCGGTGAAGGGATTCACAGCCTTCGAAGTTACGATCCAATGCATCCAACAACGCATCCATCGTGATCGTTTTATCATCAAAAACATGTTTCTTCATCGCTGCGAGCGAATCGCCGAAGTCCGGGCTGCCCTGGATGGATACAAAGGGGCCAGCGTTGTACCGGGCACCGCCTGCTTCCCGACAAATGCCCTTTTCTATGCAGTCGTCAAACAGGGCGGACTGAAAAACGGTACTCTCCAGGCTGGCCATCAGCGGCTCAACGATGTTGTTGGCAATGGAGGCCCTTTCAATCATCCAGGAGAGCTGTTTTCTAAATGCGTCGCGAAAGTCCTCAAAAGATGCAAATGACTTCGGATCGCCGGTCTCAGGGCCCAACTGCCGGTTATGGGCCCGGCTCCAGCCATTGGACAAGGCAAATTCAAAGGCCAATGGCACCGAGATACTGGCGCCGATGATCATTCCGGAATCCATCCCCGGAACACAGGGCTCGTTGCACCCAAAGGTAGCGGCTGTTCGGGCGAGTTCCAGTGAGATCGGCGGTCCCCCCATCGTTCCCCGGCCGAGAAGGTTGTTGATTATCGTATCGTGGTTCAGGAACATCGGATGCCCGGTTCCCAGGGCACATAACTGGCAGGCCTTTATCAGAAGATCCTCCGGTGTTTTGCTGTGAACCAGCAGACCGAAGTTCGGCTCCTGCAACCGTGTGTGCATCATGCCTTCAATAAACATGTAACTCAATGCATTGGTGGCGTCACTGCCATCCGGTTTGTATCCACCGACGTCGATATGGTGGGCAGCACCATAGAGTGCATCGGTCAAGTTTCCCTCCGGATCCGACACACCGTTATACGTAAAAGCAGAGAATCTCAGCAGATAGCAATCGATAAGCTCCTGGGCTTCTCGTTCGGTAAGTCTGCCTTCCCGGATGTCCCGATCATAGAAAGGATACAAATACTGATCGACCCTTCCCGGGGAAATGGCTGCGGTACCGGAGGTCTCCCACCAGTGCAGGATGTGGACGAACCAGACGGTCTGGAGCGCTTCATGGAATGTCTCAGCTGGATGGGCGGGCGCACGATCGCAAGCCTTCGCGATCCGCAACAGATCCTCTTTTCTTTCAGGGCTCTTTTCATCGTCAGCCAGTGCTCTTGCCCGGGTGGCAAACCGCTGACCGATCTTGGCGGCAGCTTCCATGGCGATCACAACGCCTTTGAGAAAAGGGATCTTCTTGAGTTCTTCAGGATCGGAAAGATCAAGCCGTGCCAGGCGGTCTTCTGCCTCTTTCTGTATACCGAGGAAGCCTTTTTCCAGCACCTTCTCATGGTTTGCGATGGTGTGTCCGACATGGCCTCCCCGCATAAAACGGGTGTTGATAGGCCCATTCGGTTGTGGGGAACCATTGACAAACATGAGATCATTCAATTCCGGAAGGAAGAGATCATCATACAGGGAACTGGTTCGCGACAGTTCCCATTTGCCGTTCCCTTTCCAGAAAGGAATGATCTCCTCAAGGAGTATCTGCTTTTGCTCTTCACTGATGGTGACCGGATTTCGGTCTCGGGTGGTAAGCTCGTCCAGCCGGTACTCCAACGTTGGGTCACCCTTAACGCTGAATGCGCAACCATGGGGCGACCCCCAGAACCATCCCACAATCAGTTCATCGTCAAAGATCTCCACCGGTATTTCCCTGACGATCGCAGCAAAGGCTTTTGCCCTGCGAAGTACCAGTGGCTCGCCCTCGGTTTCTCCCAGCACCCTTGCCTCGATACGATCCCTATCAATGGACAATACCAGTTCCGACCGGAGATACTCCTCCCGCAAGCGTTCGACTCTCGGAGAAGGCTGTACGGTCAGGACATCTTGCAGCATGGTCTTTCTCGCATCAAGTTTCTGCAGCATGGTCTATTCCTCCTTTGGGGAAAAGCGCTCGTCCTCTTAACGATACCATGTGGTGGGGTCGCCACAACTCCAAGTGTCGGGCCGGTCCTTCACACGCCGTGCTCCGTCCTGGCAATAATGCTGTCCTGAAGTTCTTCTGGCAGGTGTGTGAAGAAGGCATTGTAGCCGGCGACCTTTACCGTCAGGTCTCGATGCTTTTCGGGCTCTTTCTGGGCCTCTTTAAGTATATCCGAAGAAACGACGTTGATCTGGACGTGGCATATCTTCTGGTCAACAAATGTCCTCACCAGGTCAGCCAGTCTCTTTACGCCATCTCTGTCCTTGAAGACGGCCGAATCTATCCTCATATTGAGCGGGGTTCCACCGAGTATCTCCACATGATCCACCTTTCCCATGGACTTGAGGATTGCCGTCGGACCGTTTCGGTCACTGCCGGAGGTCGGTGATGTGGCATCGGCCAGCGGCGCCCAGGCCAGCCTTCCTGAAGGAAGGGCGCCGACGGTCTTGCCTTCCGGTATATATGCCGACATGGAAGAGCCTCCCGGGGAACAATAACCGCCCCGCAGGTTCTTCATCTTCGTAAATTCGGATACCCACTGATGCAGCACCCAGGCCATTTGCTCATCGGCGTAGTCATCGTCATTGCCGAACTTGGGTGACCCCGTACACATCTGGCGGATGTCCTCATGACCCTCGAAGTTGGCATCCAGCGCATCGCACAGCTGCGGCATGGTGAGCGTCTTATCATCAAAGACAAGCTTCTTGATGGCTGTCAAGGAGTCTCCGGCATCCGTTGAACCCAGCTGCGTTATCCCTACGTTGAAATTGTAGTGAGCCCCGCCTTCTTCCCGGCATATTCCTTTTTCGATGCAATCATCGATCAGCGCCGACTCACAGAGCGTTGGATACTGCTCGATGATCTTCTGCTCCCGGGCACTGCCGGCCATCTGGATGTTTTCCCTCATAAAGACCAGTTGCTGGTGGAATGCGTCCTGCACGTGCACAAAGGACGTAAATTGCCTGGGGTCGCCTGTCTCTATCCCTACTTTCTTACCGTCAGAGCGCCTTACGCCATTGGTCATCACCAGATCCATGGCCAGCGCATGGTTGGAGTAGTGTGTAAAATACAGATACCCCGAATCCTTACCGGGTATCACCAGCTCGAGGCATCCCACGTTGGCCGCAGTCCTGGCATCTGCCAGGGTCATCGGTGGCCCGCCCGTGCTGGCCCGGGCAAGTGCCTGAGCAATCATAACATCGTAGTTGAGAAATTGCGGGTGGCCAATTCCCAGCGAGCTGAGCTGGCATGCCTTGATCAGGAAGTCATCGGGTGTTTTGCTGTGAACCAGAACCGCCGTGTCGGGGCCCGGCAGCCGGATGTGCATTAACGCTTCAATAAACATATGTGACAGTTCGTTGGTGGCATCGTTGCCGTCGGGTCTGACGCCGCCAATACCCACAGAGGCCGATGCACCGGCACGGCCCACCTTCAAAATGTAACAATCAAGCAACTCCTGGGCCTCACCTCTCGTGATCCTGCCTTCCCTGATGTCGGCCTCAAAGAAGGGATGCAGGTACTGATCCATCCTGCCCTGGCTGAAACCCAGATCGTAGGAGAGCTCCCAAATCAGTATATTCCGGATGAATAGACACACCTGCAGCCCTTCGTGGAATGTCCGTGCCGGATGTGCCGGTACCCGCCCGCATACATCGGCGACGCGCAGTAGATCCGCCTTTCTCCCGGCATCCGCTTCCGTTGCTGCCAGCTCCATTGCCCGGGCAGCAAACCTATCCCCCAACTCAGCTGCTGCCTCCATGGCAAGAATCACACCGTCAAGGAAGGGAACCTTCTTCATGTCGTCGGGGTCAGTACGATCCAGCCTTGCCCGTCTTTCTTCTGCTTCTTCCTTGATCCCGAGAAAGCCCTTCCGGAGCACTTTCTCGTAGTCGTGGACGTTGTGACCGTAGTGGCCCGCATTTCCCATTATGCCATGTTCCCGCCAGAAAGGGATGAGCTCCTCGGTCAGTTCTTTCTTCTCCTCGTCACTCAGGCCCACCGTCATGCCCCGCGATTCACTGCCGGCGACGTTCGGCCGCTGTGCGAAGTAACCGGCATTGGTCGGGGCGATATTGGTACAATAGGGTCTGGCGCTGCTGCTGCTCACAATGAGCTCGTCGGGGTAGATCTCAATCGGCATCTCCCGTACGATGGCAGCAAAGACCTTCGCTCTGCGGGTGATCGTCAGCTCCCCGGCAGTCTCCTTTAAAACCCTGGCTTCAATGCGCGCCCTGTCAATCGACACGGTAGGCCTGAGATTCAGGAAAGCGTCCCTGAGTTTTTCAATCCGTGGCGTGAGTTCAGTCGTCAACACCCCGTCAAGTATTGGCGGCGCTGTTGCGGCCACATTCTCTGCTGTCTGTAACATTGGGACACCTCCTGTTGCTTGCCTGATGGGCATATATAGGGAAAAAGGGATACGGTTTTGCTGTTCTTCAGTTTGAAATATGACAAAGGTGCGATGGTGTGTCAAGAAATGAATCCAAAAGCAAAGGGCCGTCGCACCCAGCCAACACTACGGCATGTCATTCGGGATCGGGCCAGCATGCAGTACCCAGGAAACTGACGATCTCGAAATATCGCTACAATCCATGCTCTGTTCTGGCGATGATAGCGTCCTGATTGGGCTTTGTCAGTTGCACAAAGAAGACGCTGTAACCGGCAACCTTCACCAACAGATCCCGGTATTTTTCAGGTTGCTTCTGCGCTGCCTGCAGAGTGGCGGAAGAGACGATGTTGAACTGGACGTGAAGAATCTGCTGGTCGACAAACGCCCGGACCAGGGCGGCCAGTCGCTGAATGCCATCGTCCTTCTTAAGAACCGCCGGATCCAGCTTCAGATTGAGCAATACGCCGCCCTTCAATTGCACATTGTCGATCTTGCCCATGGACTTTAACACTGCCGTCGGCCCCTTCACATCGAATCCGGAACAGGGGGAGTGGGCATCATTTAGGGGCTCTCCGGTGAGCCTGCCGGAGGGGAGCGCACCCAGCATCGCGCCTATCGTCGCGAACATCCACCACGCGGAGCCACCGATGATCCCGCCGTTGCCACCCCGGATGTTCCTACCGATCTTCTCGCCCTCAGAGGCACCCACATGGCTGACGAAAGCCGCCTGCGCGTCGGCATAGTCATCGTCATTGCCATACTTGGGCGCCTTGAGCAGCAACTGGTGCAGTTCCGCAGCGCCTTCAAAATTCTTGTCCAGGGCATCGCACAATGCATCCATCGTAATCTTCTTGTCCTCAAAGACAAGCTTCCGAACGGCGGTCAGAGAATCGGCCGCATCACTCGGACCGATGGGCAGTATCTGATTGCTGGAGTTATGACGCGCCCCGCCCGATTCCCGGCATATCCCCCTTTCGATGCAGTCGTCTATCAGCGCTGATTCATATACCGTGGGGGCCATCTCTGCCAGGGTCTGCTCATGGACATCGACAATCGCCTTGCCGGCTTTCAGCTCCCAGGCCACCTGCTTCCTGTAGGCTTCCCTTACCTGTTCAAAGGACGTGAATTGTCTCGGATCACCGGTCTTGGCACCCACCTGCTTGTTGTCCGACCGCCTCATGCCATTGGTAAAAACGTATTCCATGCAGGCCGCAAAGTTAAGCATACCTGCGCCACCCGTCCAGCCCGCATCCATGCCGGGTAATGCAAGCTCAACACACCCCACCGGGGTTGCAGACCGGGCATCGGCCAGTGTGATCGGCGGCCCGCCCAGGCTTGTGCGGGAGAGGGTTTGAGCCACCAGAACATCGTGGTTAATAAATTGCGGATGCCCGGTTCCCAATGAGCACAACCGGCACGCCTGGATCAGCAGGTCATCGGGCGTTTTGCTATGGACCTGCACACTGAAGATCGGTGCCATCAAGCGGGTGTGCATCATCGCTTCGATGAAAAAATGTGTCAGTGCATTGGTGGCGTCATTTCCATCGGGCATGAGACCCCCCACGCTCAGATGGGTAGACAGACTCTCGTTGGGTATCTGATTGAGCTTGAGAATGTAGCAGTCGATCAGCTCCTGTGCCGCTTCCGGGGTTATTGTGCCCTCCTTCAGATCGCTTTCATAGTAGGGATACAGGTACTGGTCGGCAGCACCTGGGGACACGGATGCAACTTCGGGTTGCTCCCAAAATAGCAGTATCCAGGTGAAAAAGTAGGCTTGCACGGCTTCGTGGAGTGTTCTTGCCGGGTTGGCCGGCACCCAATCGCATACCGCAGCTATCGTCAGCAGTTCTGCCTTCCGGGTGGTATCGTTTTCGGTTTCGGCCAGTTCCCGTGCCCTGGCAGAAAACCGCCTGCCTACCCCGGCGGCTGCCGCCATGTCCAGGATGATACCTTCAAGAAAGGGGATCTTCGCCACCTCCTCAGGGTCCTTACGGTCAAGCCTGGACAGCCGGTCTTCGGCATCTTTTTGTATCCCCAGAAAGCCTTTTTCGAGCACCTTTCCATAGCTTATGCAGTTATGGCCGATATGCTGGTTCCTGGGGGATCCACATCGCTGGAGATTGTACCACCCCATCGTCTTTTCATAATTGCCCTTATCTTTCCAGTATGGGATGATTTCTTCCTGCAATTCCTTTTTTTCCGCATCGCTGAAGATGACCGAATCCCAGGGGTTCTCCTTGAAAACACCCATTAGACTTGGCTTGCCCTTTTTCGAACGGGGCTTCGATATCATTTTTTCCAGGCCCGGGCCATTGGCCGGGCTCACGTTCCAGCATAGGGGTTTTCCGCTGAAGCATCCCACAATCAGCTCATCGGGAAGGATATTGATGGGCATTTCTCTGGCAACCCCGTCAAACACCTTCGCCCGCCGGGTCACCATCGGTTCCCCTTCCGTTTCC
>JAZFSW010000082.1:0-4084 GCA_036446375.1 Desulfobacterales bacterium
GTGATCCTTTTGATCGCCTCCTCATTGCACAAGCCCAGGCAGAGCGCTTGGTGTTTGTCACCGCGGACCGAGGATTGAGAGACTACGATGTGGAAATGGTGCTGATTGGATCCGGACATGCATAGACTCTCGGAGTCCGACTCCAGTCAGTTTCCATGTTCCTATCCCCCAGATCTGGGCAAACTCCCCTTCATGTTCGTTTGACAGCCCCCCGCCAAGAGATTAAGATCCCCCATTGATGAACTGCATCGAACAGCACAAAGCACGGTCTATTAGAGGGGATATCGGATCGCATAGAGGGGATATCGGATCACAGCCAGGGGCAGATGAATCCATCGCAAACACGACCAGGCAATTGGCACTTAATATTGCAGCTTTGATGCGCCGACGCTTGAGATAAGGGAGGAGAAGTAGACGAGATGACCCAAACCTATGGCTGGGCCGGAAAGATCCTATGGGTCGATCTGTCCGAGAAAAAGATCAGCGAAGTGCCCACATCGGACTTTGAACCTGAAAAGTATATCGGCGGCATCGGCCTAAACAGCAAGATCTTTCTGGAAATGGGCGCTCCGAAAGTGAATGCTTTCCATCCGGACAATCCCCTCATGCTCTCAACCGGCCCCCTTACCGGTGCCAGCGGACCCTTTTCCCGAGCCACCATGTGTACCATCGCGCCGCAAAGCTATCCGGATGAATTGTTCACCTACTCAGGATTTGGTGGGAGATTTCCCGCAGAACTGAAATATGCCGGATATGACGGGATTGTCATTGTCGGAAAATCGGATACGCCGGTCTACCTGTCGATACAGGATGAAGACGTCGAGATTAAGGATGCCGGCGACTTATGGGGTTTGGACAGCCTTGAGACTCAGGTGGCGTTGCGGAAGCGGCATCCCGGAGCTTCGGCCCATGTGATTGGCCCCGCCGGTGAGAATCTCAGCCGGATTGCCATCATCATCTCCGAGACGTCCGGCGCTGCCGGCCAGGGGGGCTACGGCGCCGTCATGGGCTCAAAGAACCTGAAGGCCATCGTCACCCGGGGTACCGGAAACTTCAAGATGGCAAGACCCGATGCGTTCATGAAACTGTTTCATGAATCCCAAGTGACCCGGGGATGGGCGGCGGGAAACAATATCGTCTGGGGTCGGTATCTGATCACCCTGGGTCCTAACATGTATGAGATGTGGAACAAGCATCTGAAGAAACCTTCCGGATGTTACGGGTGCCCCTATCAGTGCCAAGGGTTCTACGATATGCCGGGTATCGGCAAGGGTTCTCAGATGTGTATGGATGCCTGGTACGGGATGATGGACCGCAAGAGCACCCGGGGTATGTGGCAAGGCAATGTATTGTCTCAGAGGCTCGGCATCAACAACTATGAATTGATCGGCATGATGCACTTCCTTTCCCTGGCCGTCGGCGGGGGAGTACTGAAGAAGGAAGATTTCGGTCTGTCTGCCATCCCGTTCCTGGAGAAGCCTTCGGATCCCCGGGATGAAGATGAAACCGCCCATCTCGCGTTTCTATCAGAACTGCTGAACGGAATAGCCGATGGAACCAGCCCCTTTTCCCAGGGGACGGGGAGAGCCGTTGAAACGTTCGGCGAACGTGCAATGGAGATCTATTACTCTGTCTTCCCTGCCTGGGGAAATACCCATCACCACATCGAGGGGGTGGGCTCGGCCCTTCATTGGGCCACCGATACGCGGGACCCGATGAATTCATGCCAGGACTACATGCGCATGCCGGCCTGCGGATTCGGCAATAACAAGGAGATCGCGGACTATTTCGGCGTGCCCGGCGGCTATCTGGATGGCGAACGCGAGAATATCTATGAAGGATCCGAACGGGAAACCGCATGGGTCCAAAATCACCAGAGCTTGAAAAACTCTCTACCCATATGCGAGCTGGCCAGCTCTCCGGGGCAGCACTTCCGGCCGCCGGATATGGATATCCGGAAATTCGAAAGCCGGATGCTGTCTGCAGTAACGGGGCTTGATGTGGGTGTAGATGCGTTGTGGACGGCGGGGGAAAGGATCTATAACCTGCGCAGAGCGATAATGGTATTGCGGGAAGACCGCCACCGGGATCACGATACGATCAGCAAAGATATGTTCGACAAGGTTCGCGGCGCAATCAATATGATCAGCACCCACATGCCGGAAGCATTGGACAATGCAAAATGGGAAGCGCTCAAGGATAGGTATTACGAGCTGCGAGGCTGGAGTATCGATACCGGCCGGCCTACCCGCGCGAACCTGGAAGCCCTTGATATGAAGGACGTCGCAGATCAGCTGGATGACGCGGGAAAATTGGATTAGGCAAGAGAGGTGACAGGCCAGGATGTCTACTGGTCTAGCCAGGGGAACCGATAGGCAAAAGCATCTTTTCTGGCTGCAAGATCCGACTGACCCCGGCCGGTTATGGCGAGCTTACTTCCGTCAAGCTGTGGATTCACGTAGCTCTCGAACCAACCCTCCAGATCGTTAAGCATGTTCCTGATCCGGTCGCTATGACCGGGATGATTGAAAAGGTTCTTCATCTCCTTCGGATCTTCAGCAACGTTATAGAGTTCATGGGCGCCACCCGGATAGCGCCAGACCAGCTTCCACTCCTGTGAACGAATCATTCTCACGGGGCCGTACTCATCGAAAACGTATATGTTCTCGTTTTCCCCTAACGCTTCGCCTGCCAACAGCGGAGCAAATGAGCGTCCCGGCAGCCCCTCGGGAAACCGATCGGCCAGACCGGTGTATTCAAGAAGGGTCGGTAGCCAGTCATACTGGCTGAGAAGATGGGTATTGACCTGATCTTCCGGCACATGGCCCGGTCGCCTGATGAGGCAAGGCACTTTGACACTGGTGTCGAACATATTCTGCGGCCAGGTGGCATTCCCTTTTCCATAGAGGCCATGATGCCCCATATTCATGCCGTTATCACTCATGAATACCACCAGCGTGTTGCCAGCCAGATCCTTGTCGTCCAGCCAGTCCAGCAAGCGGCCCACGTTGCGATCCATCTCCTGTATCGCTGTGAAGTATCCCGTCAGATTTCGCCTGCGCCCTTCCGCATCCACCGGCCATGCATTCAGACCCCGTGGCAAGGGTTCCTCGTGACCGGGCACCGAGTCGTAAGGACAATTATTGTAGTAGTCGTCCCATATCTCCTGTGGATGTTGCTTCCGCCCCCAAGGGGCGTGGGGAGCGGTGAAGTGTACGTTGAGACAAAAAGGTCGGTCATCATCGGCCTGTCCCTCGAGGAACTTCAACGCATTATCGGTAAACAGGTCACTTGAGTAGGTGCCTTCGTGCAGTACCAGCTTGGAGTCCTCGACGACGGACGTTTTGAAAAACTCGCTGGCACCATAGGGCATCGGATTCCACGTCTGAAATCCGCAACGCGGTTCTATGCCGTCACCGAGATGCCATTTTCCGCTGAGACAGGTATCGTATCCGGCATCCCTGAGTATTGTCGCATAGGTTGGCATCCCGGCGAGAAATTCGACATTGTCAGCAGGTACTCTCCTTTTGAGTCCACCGGCACCAGGATCGGCCTGCCAGTGGAGAAAGTCATGCACACCGTGCTGTGAAGGAATCCGACCCGTTAGGATGGACGCTCTGGCAGGGGAACAGACCGGCGAAGTGCAGAAGAAATTATCGAATCGAATGCCCTGCCTGGCAAGACGGTCCAGATTCGGTGAGCGTATCTCGGCATTGCCGGCACAGCCCATCGCCCAAGCGCCCTGGTCATCGGTCAGAATAAACAGCAGGTTCGGTTGTTCAGCGTTGCGACTGGCCATACAAGTCTCCTCTGGGAAGCGCTTGTGACAATTGTGGATTCAGACTCTCTACCGTCCGTGAGTGACGTGAGGGATAAGGAATATGACAGCAACCGGATGGTAGGTCAAGAAGAACGCGGAAAGCCAATACCGCATGTTGTGTCGCTCAGAATGGGGGTGGGCCTGAAAACGTAACGAAAACTCAAGCCGGATAGAATTACCCGGCAACAGCGTTCCTCCCGAGGCATACTCTTCCTGATTGTTTCGGTCACGGTTTCTCCCCATGTTTCATGACGCCCGCATTGC
>JAZFSW010000083.1:0-10556 GCA_036446375.1 Desulfobacterales bacterium
AGCGTTTTGATATTCGGGCACCGGGACCCCTTTCCACAGTTGGAACGCTCTCCGGAGGTAATCAGCAGAAGGTCGTTGTATCCAGGGAGTTGAGCCGCGAGGTCCGATTCCTGCTGGCCAATCAACCGACGCGTGGCCTGGACGTGGGGTCCATCGCCTATATCCATCGGCAGATTCTCAAGATGCGCGATAGCGGTGTAGCGGTTGTATTGATCTCCGCAGAACTCGATGAGATCCTGTCGTTGTCCGACCGTATTGCTGTAATGTTCAACGGCGTGTTCCTGAAAACCATTGAGACAGGGCAGGTGACCCGGGAAGAGATGGGACTTCTCATGGCAGGAACGGAAAGCCCATGAAGGGTTGTGATCCCTTGATGGCGGCCGAAATGTCGCAGTAGAGGGATGGGGATCTGTTGTGTCTAATGAGGGCACACCACACCCACGGGTCCGATAAACCGGTAGTGGTGATTCAGATTGGGCCTTGTATTCATGTCTCTTCCCGGGTAGTGTTTCTATTGTGGTGCTATATTGCTGCAAAGGATCCTAATCAGGCCTTTGGTGTGCAGCTGTATGGCGATCGCTGGTTTGTCGGTGACCGGGCAGGGAGCTTCGGTCGCTGCGGAAAGATTCATATGGAAAGTTCAGATAAAGGGGAAATGCCAAATGGAAGAGACGGACGTTGCTGAGGAAACGACAGAGAGTTTTGAGGAAAAAAAGTTGCTGGCTCGCAAGGCGAAGGCAGCCGGAGAAACCCCGGCGGAAGATCCGGTGGAAGGTCTGCCGAAGGGGAAAATCGGCGATATCGAAATCAGCCGTATCATATGCGGCAGCAATCTGTTCTGGGGAGCCGCTCACTCCAGAGAGCTGAAATACGTGTCCCGTCTGCTGAGAAGCTACTTTACAAAGGATAAGATCTTCGAGACGCTCCAGCTCTGTGAAGAAAACGGGATCAACACCAACATCGGCGATGCGGGTATGGTGGAGAGCTATCGCGAGGAGCGGGGCGGCAGCATGCAGTCCATCGCCCAGGTCGATCCGGACAATTACCGGCACAGGCCGGATGGTGCTGTTGTTACGACGACCGACGATATCCACAGGATAATCGATCAAACAGCTGAGCGGGGCGCAGTTGGCATCCTTATCATCGGCGTTAGGGCGGACCGGTACGTCAAGGCGAACCGATTGGATCTGATTGAAGAGTTCATCACATACGGAAAGAAGGCCGGTCTGATTACCGGTGTCGGCGGCCATGACAAACGGGTCCCCGAGGCATGCGAGAAAGCGGGCATCGATACCGATTTCTATTTTAAGACCATCCACCACGATGGATACTATTCCGCACTGCCAAAGGAAAAGCGGGAACCTTTCCTGGTGGACAGCTATGGTCCGGGGGACCACGACTGTATCTGGGAGCAATACCCCGAAGAGACCATCGAGATCATGAAGACCGTGAAGAAGCCCTGGATCGGATTCAAGGTCCTTGCCGCCGGGGCTCTGGATCCACGAGACGGATTCGCGTTCGCATTCAGAAACGGTGCCGATTATGCCTGCGTGGGCATGTTCGACTGGCAGGTGCGAGAAGATGCGCTCATCGCCAAAGAGATCCTGGCCACGAGCGAAGTAAGCGATCGCCCCCGTCCCTGGGTGTGATGAATCCAACGGAGTATCTCTTTTTCCAGCTATACGAAGACAGAGTCTAACAAGAATTGACAAACGGGCATGCGGACCAGTTTCCCATATGGAACGCCGCATCATTTGGCTGAGAACGAATTGGCAAGGAGGAACCATGGCTATTGGCAACGAAGTCCTGCGGGACATGTATACCAAGATGCTCACCATCAGGCACTTTGAGGAGAGGATGCTTGAGCAGATGATGGAAGGGGCATTGCCGGGAGGGGTACACACCTACATCGGCGAAGAGGCGGTGGGAGTTGGCGTCTGTGCGAATTTGCGCATCGAGGACCGCATTACCAGCACCCACCGGGGTCACGGTCACATCATCGCCAAGGGGGGTGACGTGAAGCGGATGATGGCTGAGCTTTTCGGCAAGAAGACAGGATACTGCAAGGGCAAAGGCGGCTCGATGCACATCGCCGACTTTAGCCTCGGTATCCTGGGGGCAAACGGCATCGTTGGCGGGGGGCTGCCGACCGCCGCCGGATCGGCTCTTGCTTCCCAGCTTAGAGGGGACGACCAGGTTACGGTCTGCTTCTTCGGTGATGGCGCCGCCAACCAGGGAACCTTTCACGAGGCGGTCAACCTGGCAGCGCTCTGGCGACTGCCGGTCATCTATGTCTGTGAAAACAACCTGTATGCCGTAACTACGCCGGCGGAAAAGTCCATTTCGATAAAAGATGTTGCCGACAGAGGAGCATCCTATGGCATCCCCGGAATAGCTGTGGATGGCCAGGACATCATGGCAGTATACGAGGCAACGGCCGAGGCGGTGAAAAGAGCGCGGGCGGGCGACGGACCGAGTCTCATCGAGTGCAAGACCTATCGCTTCATGGGCCATATGGGGGGCAAGGAAGTTTTCGAAGGTAGTTACCGCACGAGCGAAGAGGTGGAAGAGTGGAAGAAGAGAGACCCCATCGTCCTGTTTGAAGCAGACCTGCTGAAGATGGGCGTACTGACGAAAGCGGATGTAGACGGGATTGACAAACAGATCAATGCCGAATTGGACGATGCCGTCACCTTTGCAAAGGAAAGCCCTCTGCCGGATCCGGAGGATGCGCTTGAGGACCTATACGCTTGAAAGCTGTATGGGATAGAATGCTGCCTCTGGCCTGAATCCCGCAAGGCGGGACCGGTCTGATCGAAGGAGAAACTGGGACCAGTGTTCAGTGTTCAGAGTTCAGTATGGGGCTCTAAACGGCCTAACCCAGCCGAAGGCTGGCCTGAACCCTGAACCCTATCAGTTCCAACGTAGTTTCATACAAGGAGTACAAGAATGCGAGAGATACGCTTTAACAGGGCTATTATGGAAGCAATGCAGGAGGAGATGCGCCGCGACGAAACGGTATTTATCATGGGAGAGGATGTCGAGGCGGGCATCATGGGAAAAACCTTCGGGATGATTGATGAGTTCGGACCGGAGCGGATCAGGGATACACCCCTGGCAGAAGTCGGCTTTGTCGGTGCGGCCGTGGGGGCTGCAGCAGCCGGTGCCCGACCGATCGTCGAGCTGATGTTCTGGATGCTGTCCTATGTGGCCATGGATCAGATTGCCAATCAGGCTGCCAAGATGCGGTATATGTTCGGGGGTCAGGCGAAGCTGCCCCTGGTGATACGCGGATCCGCGGCCACCGGCGCGGCCGCCCAGCACTCGGACAGCGTTCACTCCATATTCATGCATATACCGGGTCTGAAGATCGTTGCACCCTCCACACCGTACGATGCCAAGGGTTTGCTGAAGACGGCCATCAGGGATGACAATCCGGTGCTTTACTTTGAGGCATCGAACCTCAGCGCCCTCAGAGGCCCTGTTCCTGAGGAAGAGTATACCCTGCCTTTTGGCGTAGCGGATATAAAGCGCGAAGGCACGGATGTCACGGTGGTTGCCATCAGTCGCATGGTGCACAATGCCCTGGCTGCCGCTGAAGCGCTGGCCGAAGACGGCATCTCGGTTGAGGTCGTTGATCCCCGGACGCTGGTGCCGATGGATGCGGAAGCCATCCGCTCCTCGGTGAAGAAGACCGGCCGGCTGGTGGTCGCCGATGAGGCGCAACCCACGTGCGGGGCAACGGCTGAGATAATGGCACTGGTCGTTGAGGATGAAGATACCTTCGATTGTCTCGACGCACCGATCCAGAGAGTCGCCAGAAAACCGGTGCCGGTGCCCTTCAGCCCGCCGATGGAGCGATTCATGACACCCCACACAGAGGACATCAAGGCCGCAATACGCAAGGTCATGGGATAGATCACAAACAAACACGGGAGGTAGCCAAGAATGAAAGCCGCACATTTCTACGGACCGGGGAACATCAAGGTGGAAGAGGTTGACAGACCCAAGCTGGACCCGAAGGGGATCATCCTCCGTGTGGAGCTCTGCGGGATATGCGGCACCGAGCTGCATTACTACAAGCTGGGACAGTATGGGTACGAGCAGACAGAATGGGGACAGGTACTCGCAAGACCCACGATCATGGGGCATGAACCCAGTGGAGAGGTCGTTGAAGTCGGTTCAGAAGTAGAGGGCATCGAGCTGGGAATGAGAGTCACGGTCGGCGGCGGCGGGGCATTTGCCGAATACATGACCGTTCCCCGGGCAGTGCTGGGCCGCAGTGTTTTTCCTCTTCCCGACGGCATGTCCTGGGAAGTCGGTGCTATGGTGGAAATCGTCGGTTCCGCGGTCCGCGGGGTAAAACGGGCTGAGGCGGAAGCCGATGATGTGGTGGTCGTGATTGGCGCAGGGACGCTGGGGCAGTGTGTTTTTCAGACCTTCAAAGCCATGAGGGGAAACAAGGTCATCGTCTCTGCGATGGGGAGAAAACGCATCGAAGTAGCAAAGGAGCTGGGCGCTGATATTGTCATCGATGCTGCCGAGGAAAACGCGATAGATCGGGTCATGGAAATCACGAAAGGGCGGGGAGCGGATATTGTGGCGGACTGCGCAGGGTCCACATCCTCGCTGACCCAGGCCTCGCAGATCGTTCGTGCGGGCGGCTTTTACGGCAGACGAATGCGGGCCGATGGAAGCCCGGCTCGTCCGGGGGACGACCCTCGCTTTTCCATTGATGGCGGCAAGGTGATGATGATGGCAACCTATGAGAACGATGTTCCGTGGCAACCGACAAGTTTCTTTTTCAAGGATGCGAGGATCATCGCTGCTTGCGGCGGCCCCTACGGTGATGCCCTTGAGGAGATGGCAAAGGCGAAAGGGAAAATCAACACAGCGCCGCTGGCAACGCACGTGTTTCCACTCGATAAAATCACGGAAGCCTTCGAAATGCAGGCCAATACCGACGAAGCCGTCAAGGTCATGGTCAAACCCTGAGGCGACCTGTCGGTAACCTCCCAGGCGTTTGGGTGAGAGCCACTCAGTGATGAACTCGTAAATAGTGTAACCGATGGCTAAGTAGAAATCTTCATATACAAGGAATAGTGGTTGGCCAGGCGCTCTGGTTGTATCATACATGCCGTATGTCGAACGTCTGGCCAAACGCTATGACGCCGTAGATGGAGAGTTTTTACGACGCCATCACTCAGTGGTTCATGCGGTGGTAATAGCCACCATCACCCAGCCTGAGCCGGTGATAGGCCGTGTTAAACACGGAATAGGCACCGCAGCGACTGCAATCCACATCATTGCCGTAGCAGCAGAACGTGCGTTCGAAATGGCCGCCATCTCCCATATACAGGGGCAGCGTCTCACGCATCAGGCAATGTTCCCCCTTTTTACCGGTATACTTCAACGCCACATCCGATAACATCAGCTCCAGCGCTCCGATGTTTGCCTTAATCCGATCGGGATATTTTTTCTTCATCGCTATCACACGCTTGACCACCGGATCCCGCTGGCGCAGATCCGGCCATGTCAGGTCGCTGCTGTCGTTGTCTCTGGGCACATAGAACGTGAAAGCAATGCCGTTGACCGGCCATTTCCTTACCTCCTCTACAAACGCTTCGATTCCCGAGGCGTTGGCAGCCGTTATGGCCATTTGCAGCATGACGATCGTTCCATCCTCAGGATCATGGGCAAATATGGAATCCTTAACCTTCTTAAACACGCCTTTTCCGCGAATCGGGTCGTTAAGATCTTCCGGTCCATCCAGGGATACGGTAACCAGGCATCCGCTTATGCTGGGGATGCCATAGGTTCCATTGGTGACGATGGACGGTCGCTGAAACAGTTTCGCTGCCTGGAAGACCAGCTCTTTTCGAATCATGGGTTCCCCGCCCATAAAGAGCATCGATCTGATCCCATGTCTGTCACGTAAGAGACGAAGCTGTTCCAGCATGGTTGAATCGTCCATTTTGTCTTGTGGCTGGTTGGGATTGTCCGCACGAAAAACGAAACAGTGGGTGCAGGATAGGTTGCAGGCGTTGGTTACATTGACCAGTGCAGTGGGAAACGCGCGGTCGCCGAAGTCGGCCGGTGGGGGATTGGTGGCTTTGTTTTGCGGGCCTGAGACCATGGCGGCTCCGATTTGCGAATATCTCATTTAGATATGTGGGATTGGCAAGGGTGCATTCCCCTGTTCAATCCCACAAGATATCCTCTGAAATGGCCTGTAAGCGAGGACTGTATAACGTCCGAAATCTTCCGGGTCGTCTGCTATTCCAGATGGTCTCCGGTATCGCTATGCAGCGACAACTTCTTCCATAATCATCATGTCGGGAGCACCGTCAACCAAACCACCGATCTTAGGGCCGAATGCTTTGTAGTGATCGGTCTGGGAGTGGATGGTCAGGGCTTCCTGGTCGGTATAGCGCTCCATAATGACAGCCGTATCCGGTGCGTTTTTCGCAAAACTGAGTGTATACAGCATATTGCCTTCTTCAGTGGCAGCGCCGGTTGCGACCGCTTTAAATGCTTCCGTAAACTCTGCAGCTTTTCCCTCTTTCAGTGGAATCTTGACAACGAGTGAAATCATTCTAAAGCCTCCTATTGCGTAAATGGTTGATGTAATGTGCATGGCATATCACAGCTTATATTGTGAATCAAGACACACAAGAGAAATGTTTCAAGAGCCGGATTGTATCGCCCCTTCTTGTGTGTCCCGGCAAGAAGATAGCGGTCCCTGTCGTGGGTCCTGTCGGCGGGCAAGGAGTGGCTTGGGATCGTCAGCCCAATGCCGCAATGGGTGCCTGAATAGCCGGAATTTCCCCCTTTTTCATTGACACACCGTGCTATCCCACCTATGATCGGCCTACATCGCCACGCGTTACGTCGGAGAATCTGGGGCCTTTGGCCCCATCTTTTTTTGGCGGGATCTGTTGTTCTGTCTCAACAAAGCACCCTCAAAAAGGATTGAATTTTAGTGCAGGAAAACAGTTTACTAACCGATACCGAAATCAACAAAGCACTGGCACAGCAGAATATCGAACATAGCGTCATCAGCAGGGGGCTGGAGAAATTCAAATTGCCTTCCGGTCAGGAGCTGGCTGTGGCTACTGTAGACATGCCATGGCCCCCTTATGACCCGAACCTTGTCTTTATCCTCGGTGATGAAGTAACCCTCGTCGATGTCGGACCCCCCATGTATAGTGCATTCGCGGACCTTGTGCGTGCCATGGATCTGCTGGACCCGCAGTATCAGGTCTATGACCGGCTGAAAAGCATTGTCATCACGCATGCTCATTTCGATCACTGGGGATCACTTCAGAGTCTTGTAGACAGGCTCATGGAGGGCAGAACAGAGCCGATATCTGTCTATTGTCACGCTTACGATAGCGATGTGGTTGTTCCTACGGAAGCATCGATGCACCAGGATCAGAGCAGCCAAATGGATTTTTCCCTGTCTGCCGGCCTGGGTACGGGTTCTCCTTTTCATCACCATCACCCTCATCATGGTACCAGCCCCGAGACGTTTGAATTGATAACGCCTGAGGAAGGCGACACGGTTAGTGGGTATGAGATTATCCATCTACCCGGTCACTCACCGGGGTGCATCGGCGTGCGTGTGGACAATGTTGTTATAGCAGGAGATGCCATTCTCTACAAAGAGACCCCCAATACCAGTTCCGAAATGTTCCATGAATATTCGGGACTTGCCCATATGATCGCTTCCTATTACCGATTGGCGAAAATCGGTAAGCAGGCACCCATCGCCATTGGGGGACACGGAAAGATCATCCCCAATCTCCGTAAGAAAGCCATGGAGAATCTTGAGTTCCATAGCGATAGGCTGGCAAAGATTTATCATACCGCCAGAAATGCCCGCACAGATGAGATGACCGGGTGGCAAATCGCCGATGCCTATTTTTCCGGAAACGGTAGGCCGCTTGAAGGCTTCAGTCAATATATGGGAACGGTTGAAACGGTGAGCCATCTTGAAGTGGGATGCAGGATAGGGCTCTTTTCTGTTCGAACAGAGAGCCAGAACGGTGCAATGGTCCATCTCTATCGGGCCATTCCAGTTTCCGATGTCAGATCAACAATCGATTCCGGATTTGAAGGCTATCGGTCAGGAATATAAAGACCCTTCTCAATACAACCCATCTAAATGAGCGATCCTCAGTCCTGACTCAAGACAAGGAGTGGCACGATGGCTTCGCAGACATTATCCGATGTGAAGATTCTGGACTTGACCTGGTACATTGCAGGACCGTTTTGTACAAAGATGTTTGCCGATTTTGGCGCAGATGTCCTTAAGGTGGAACGACCCGAAACGGGCGATCCTGCAAGACATATCGGCCCGTTTCTGGGGGATGATGGCCATCCGGATAAGAGCCTCCTTTTCTCCAATCTCAATCTCAATAAGAAGAGCATCGCCCTTGATTTGAAGACGAAGGCCGGCAAGGAAGTCTTCCTGGAACACGTCCGGGATGCCGACATTCTTGTGGAAAGCTTCAGCCCAGGGGTCATGGATCGACTCGGTTTCGACTATGACACCCTGAAAGACATTAATCCAAACCTGATCATGACGAGCATTTCTAATTTTGGGCAGTCCGGTCCTTACAGGGACTTCAAATTGTCCGAACTGATTCTCAGCGGCATCGGCGCAGATATGTATTCCTGCGGGATCCCGGGACGTCATCCTCTAAAGCTCGGGGGAAATTGTCTACAGTATCAGGCCGGACATATGGCGGCAGCAGCAACCCTGGCCGCATACTGGCTTCAGTGCACCCACGGAATCGGGCAACACGTGGATATCTCCATGCAGGAGGTCCTGGCAGCCGATACGAATCATAAGACCACCAATCTTCTTTCCTATGCCTATTCCGGCATGGCCTTGACCTCAGCGGTGCTGGGAAGATTCGACCCCAGCGATGCATCGGCAACGATTCTGCCCACGGGTATCTATCCCTGCAAGGATGGATTTGTGCGAACTCAGGGCGGGGTGCCCCACTGGGAGCGTTTCCTGAAGCTCTTCCCTCAATTTGAAACATTAAACGCACCGGATGATCTGCTGGATGTTGAAACCTACCAACCCGAGGTGGATGCCGTCTGGTACGAGTGGTGTGCCGATCATACGAAAAATGAAATCATGAAGGCGTGCCAGGACGTGAAATACTGGTGTACGGCGGTAAACACGCCAAAAGATGCCATCACAGACCCTCAATTGCTTGCGAGGGATTTCTGGGTAGAAGTCGAGCACCCGGTGTCAGGGAAACAGATCTATCCCGGCGACCCGTTACATGCAGAGTCAAGCCCCTGGGAAATTCGTATGCCGGCACCGCTTCTCGGCCAACACAATGGGGAAACGTTCCGCAAAACCGCGCAGCAGACAACAGAGCGTGGTGTAGGGGTCGCCAGGGACAAGAAGGTGGGCAAGACTGTTGATAGAAGCACCGTGCTGCCATTGGCAGGCGTACGGGTAATCGACATGGGTGTCATATGGGCGGGACCCTCGACGGCCTGGCTCCTCGGGGCGCTGGGTGCGGAGGTCATACATGTGGATAATCCCCATCACAGCCCGGATAACAGCCGGCTGTTTGTCATGTGGCCACTGGAATCTCAACTTGAAAGACCGGATTTCGGGATGAACTATCCGGAAAAAAAACATGGTAAAAGACCATGGAATCGAACGGCATTTCATAACCGTTCCCTATGGAACAGGCTGAGTTGCTGTATCGATCTGGATCGGGAGGAAGGAAAGGCCGTTTTCAAGAAACTGATTGCGACAGCGGATATCTTTGTGGAAAACAACAGTGCATCCGCCATGGAACATCTCGGATTTGGACATGATGTTCTGCTATCGCTGAATCCGCAATTGATCTGCATCAATATGCCGGCTTGGGGCCGGAACGGGCCGTATAAGGACTATGTCGGCACCGGTGCCATGCACCAGGCGGTCGGCGGCGAGGAATGGATTCGGGGATATGATGACGATGATCACCCTTTCAGCAATACCTTTCGGTACCATATGGATTCCGCTTCGCCGCCGATGGCCGTATTCGGCGCCATAATGGGACTGATACAACGCACGAAGACGCGGAAAGGACAGTGGATGGATTTTGCTCAGATGCAGGCGATGATCCATCATTTCGCAGAGATTTATATGGATGCCGGCTGGAACGATAGGGAGCAGAAAACCCTGGGCAATCGTCATCCCACCGCTGTCCAGGGCTGTTATCTTTGCCGGGGACCTGAGCCGGATGAGGAGACCGCGCGAATGGGTGGGGAACGATGGATCAATATTACGATCAACAATGATGAGGAATGGCAACGTTTCTGCAGTGTTCTCGGGAATCCGGCCTGGTCGAAAGATCCGAAATTCGCCACCCAGGAAAAGCGCCGGAAGCATCATGATGAATTCGACCGGCATGTAGCGACCTTTACGATCCTTCGCGATAACTTTGAACTTTTTTACACCTTACAGGAATATGGCGTGCCGGCCGGACCGGTGGAGGACCACCGGGACACCCACATGGATCCTCAACTTAATGCAC
>JAZFSW010000084.1:0-7465 GCA_036446375.1 Desulfobacterales bacterium
AGGACATGGCCTTTCGAGAGAGGGCGACTGAGATCGATCATGTAATCACCCGGCTGGGATTTGCCTGGGGGCAGATGTCTCGTTAGGGAAGACCTCTTTTGGGGTCATATCTCTTAAACAGCCGGTTCTGAGCCCAGAATAGGCGTTTTTGGGGCAGCTTTCAGCCCTGTTTCCGATGTGATTCGGTATTAAATCACTTAGTTGCCGCGGCCCGACCCTCGGCCACTCGGCCACCCAAGAACTCGATCCGCTGGCCAGATCTTCGGGCACATCATCGCAAGGGAACGTGCACACGTTCGCAGCTTTGTACAGGGGATTAATGATGATATCCCAGAGAGTTTCAAGGTAGTATTTCACAGTCTTACATTCAGCGATCCAACCGAAGATGAAGTTCTCAGGGCTGTGGGGTCAAAGGAACACCTGATTGCCTATTGGCGTAAAGTACGTGGGCAGACCCATGAGTATCTCGACAGTATTGACGATGGCGATCTGAAGGGAGTTCCCAGAAAAACACTGCTGCCGGACAATGACCCGAATAGAGACAATCCCATTCGTGAGTGGTTCGTCATGACCATAAAGCACCAGAACATGGCGTGGGGTGAAATCCACATGATACGTAGGATACTGGAAAGCAACTGAGGAAATGGCCAAAGGAGATAGCGACGCTGATGAAAAGTTGATAAATAGACGGGTTCTAGAACGGCCCTCGTTCCAGATCAGAAAGTTTCTCCCTTCGGCCTTGCTTCTCATCCGAAGCGTTCCTGTGATATGATGCGCGGATCACAGCTTTTCGTAGACCTGCGATACTGGGAATACTATCTGGCATTTGAGGGATTCTGTGATATCTGCTAGGATACGACCGCCAAGAGGATGTTTAGATCAAGATCTCACAGGACCAATCTGCATAATTCAGAATGAAGGAGTGAGCCATTTCCGAAAAAGACGCAGCTAAAACGATTGAAGCATATTTCGAATCCTGGAATGGTCATGATGGTGAAGCGAACCGGAATACGCTGCATTTCCCCCACATACGGATTAACGGTGCTGGAAATGTAAGTATTGTAAGAAATGAGGATGAATTCATGCCACTTGAGAGCGCCCTTGCCTACCTTGCTGAAAATGAAGGCTGGGATCGCAGCACATTGGATACGATGGAAGTTATTCATGCATCGGATGTGAAAGTTCATTTCAAAATCGAATTCAGTCGATACAAGGCTGATGGGTCTAAATATGCGGTTCACAAATCCCTCTGGATTGTCACCAAGAGAGATGGCCGGTGGGGTATTCAAGCGCGTTCCAGCTATGCGCCCTGATTGGCGTGCGGCGCCCAGTTACGATTCAGAGATGATACGGTAGGGATTCGACCAGTCTCGAAACCGGTGATACTTGCTGTGTATCACAACTACACCATAGGCTGTGATATTGGGAATAGTATCTGACATCTGGATGATTCTGTGGTATTGGGTGATGCCACAGATAAGAGTGCGTTCAGATCAGGATTTCCCAGGACATATCTTCACTTCGCGGAGTGCCAGGAAAACTCGGATTCTCTTTGAAATCATGACCTATTGATAATATATACGAAGTGAGCATTAAGTCCAGACACCTTGCTTTCTTGACCCCAATGGCCAACCACTATATGTAGGGGGTAGCTATCTGAAGACAGCTCAGAAGACATTTGACACCCAGCCGCCCTCTGTAGCTTGGTTTTCGAATGAAATCCCTATCCCTCTGAAGGAGTCATGTTATGAGAAGCCTGTTTCATCTGCTGTATGTTCTTCTTTTGTCGTTCTGTCTTGTGACATCTGTTTCCAGCCAGGACGGTGCATTACCCGTCGTTGAGATGATCGATGTCCCGGAGGGGTCCGCTGAATACTGGACCCGATGGCGTGGGCCTTCGGGCCAGGGGTGGGTCAGCGGCAACGGATATCCCGATACCTGGTCTGACACCGAAAACGTGCTCTGGCGGCAGGAGATCCCCGGCCGTGGAAACTCTTCGCCCATCGTGTGGGACGATCGCATCTTCCTGACCACCGCGTACGACGGAGGCAAGCGCCGATCGATCCTCTGCTTTCGGCGTTCGGACGGCAAGCGCCTGTGGGAGACCTTTGCTCCCGAGACAAAGCCCGAAAAAGCTCACCCAAAAAACGGTCACGCCTCATCGACACCCACCACAGACGGGAAGCATGTCTACGCTTACTTCGGTAACCACGGGCTTCTTGCAGTGGATTTCGACGGCAAAACGGTCTGGCACCGCAGTCTGGGCAGCTTCAACGCCTACCATGGCACCGCAGGCTCCCCGCTCCTATACCGCGACCGGCTGATCCTGGTGCAGGACCAACGGAGAGCGAAAGGCTCCTTTATCTTAGCCGTCGATAAACAGACCGGCCGTGAGCTCTGGCGCACGCCCCGCGCCGCCAGGGTCGGCTGGAACTCCCCCATTGCGGTGCGGGTTGAAGAGCACGACGAAATCATTTTTAGTGGCCAGAAGCAGGTCCAGGCCTACGATCCGGAAACAGGTAAGGAGCTCTGGTCCGCCCGTGGAAACACCACCGAGGCGGTCCCAACGCCGGTAGTCGGCCACAACCTCATCTTCTGCTCATCGGGACGGGCTGGACCCACGCTCGCTATCCGTGGGGGCGGTTCGGGTGACATCACTGACACCCACATCGTCTGGCAAACCCCCAAGGGATCTCCGTTCGTCCCTTCAGCCGTCCTGGACGGCGATTACCTCTATATCGTAAACGACATGGTTGCTGTCGCCACCTGTTTCGAGGCCCGAACCGGCAAGCTGATCTGGCGGGAGCGCCTCGGCCGGGCGCGCCGCGAGGGATTCTCAGCATCGCCGGTAGCTGTCAACGGCAAAATCTTCTTCACCAACGATGACGGGGAG
This sequence comes from Desulfobacterales bacterium, assembly GCA_036446375.1. Lineage (GTDB taxonomy): Bacteria > Desulfobacterota > Desulfobacteria > Desulfobacterales > JAZFSW01 > JAZFSW01. Next base: position 2,894 of record JAZFSW010000084.1, read on the forward strand.
ACCTTCGTGCTCAAGACTGGACCGGCGTTCAAGCTACTCCACGTCAACCGTCTGAAGGAGCGGGTCCAGGCGTCCCCGGCACTGGTGGATGGACGTTGGTATTTCCGAACTGAAAAACACCTGATCGCGATCGGCACTATTGAGTGATGTAAATACGATAGCGTAGTCAGACCCTATACTCCATCATATACTCACCTCGGTCGGGATGTGGCGCCTATCCCGGTTCTAGTTTCCCGAAATCAGGCAGATCCGGGAACACATCTGTTTTCCATTGAATATTGCACTCGGGCTTTGTATGGTGATCCTGAGAATACGGCGATGATTGACACTTTGTGGCGGCTCATCGGCTATAAGAGCCAATGATACCCATGCATCACTCTAATCCATTTCTGGAAGGAGCGCAAAGATGAACGACGAGGCAACAGTAGATACCCCTGAGCAGGCGGAGTTCAGGGCTTATTGCCGAGAATGGCTTTCTAACAACAAACCCGGTCCGCCCCTTCCCCCCGAAAAGCGCAGATCCAAAACTGTGCCTGGACGGACGTCACAGGAGATGCAGGATTACCAATTGGCCTGGCAGAAATCGGCGTATGAGGGCGGACTTGTAGGATGCGATTACCCCAAAGAATACGGTGGTGGTGGTCGCACCGATTGCCAACGGGTGGCTAACCAGGAAATGCAGCGTATCGGTGTGCCCGAATTTCCCGGTCCCGCTGCCCTTTCCCATGGTGCGCCAACACTCTTGGTTCATGGGTCGGAGTTCATCAAGAAACGGTTTATCCCTAAGATGCTGTCCGGCGAAGAGCAGTGGTGCCAAGGCTTTAGTGAGCCGAATGCCGGCTCGGATGTGGCAAATCAGGAGACCTTTGCGGAAAAGAGAGGAGACAGCTGGGTTGTCAATGGCCAGAAGATCTGGACATCCGAGGCTCACTGGGCAGATTGGATACTTCTGGTTACCAGGACGGACCGGTCCCACAAACACAAGGGTATTACCTATTTTGTTGCTCCCATGAAGGAAAACCTCGGCAAAACTGTTGAGGTTCGCCCATTGGTGCAGATTACCGGTGAAGCACACTTCAATGAAGTGTTTTTCACAGACCTGACGATTCCTGATGAATATCGAGTGGACGAGGTCGGCAAGGGATGGTCAGTGGTGATGACAGAGCTGAAGTATGAACGTGGTGCGGGGGATTTTGTGCAGCCGCTCGGTGGTGGTTATCCTGCTTCCGACAAGCCCGGGAGTGCCCCGGTTGAAACGCCCATTGTCGGCTTGGCCAAAAGGACGACCAGGCTTGGGAAAGCTGCGGCAGATGACCCGGTCGTTAGAGATCGCATCATGCAGATTCTCATTCGGCGGGCCGGATTTGAGCAGGCCAATCGAAGAGGCCAGGTAAAGGGCCTTTTGGATCATCCCATGCGCATCGCCATGCAGCACAAACTCGTTTCATCCGAACTCTATCAGGATCTTGCCGCCCTGTCGGCGGATATAGCAGGGGCTCCCAGCACACTTTCCGGCAGCTCGGCAGCGGGGTATATCAGCTCTCTGGGCGGGACGATTCTGGCTGGTACGAGCGAAATACAACGCAACCAACTGGGGGAACGGATACTCGGCATGCCCAAGACGAAGTAAGTCATCGGGCATTGTGCCACGACCGGCTCGACTGGAATATCGGAAACGCTAACGTTCCGGGTGGCACGCTGCATGGGGATGAGTCATATCCAATCGGATCATTGAATCTGCAAAGTGAGGGTATCATGGCTGTAGATTATGAGATTGAGGGCAGAATCGCTACTATTACCATCAATCGTCCTGGATCACTGAATGCAATTAACGCTGAAGCTGGCCGGGAGATGCAGGAAGCAATGATAGACTTCCGGGACAACCCGGATCTAAGGGTGGCCATCTTGACTGGGGCTGGAGAGAAATCCTTCTCTGTCGGTGCTGATATCAAAGAGTTTATTCCTGCCAAGGGCAGCGTGAACAGAACAAAACAAACGGAAGCACCTGTGCGCGCCGATACGATCTGGAAGCCCTTTATTGCCGCCATCAATGGCTACTGCCTGGGTGGTGGACTGGAACTGGCAATGACGTGCGATATCAGGATAGCTGCCGAGAATGCCCAGCTGGGGCAACCGGAGATAAACATAGGCCGTGTTCCTGGCGCCGGTGGCACCCAAAGGCTAGCCCGATTCATCCCCCGGGCCGTAGCAGCCGAAATGCTGCTCACAGGAAATCCCATAGACGCTCAGGAGGCATACCGTATAGGATTGGTGAGCCGGATTGTTCCTCTGGATCAACTTCTGTCCACTGCCAGAAAGATCGCCAATACCATCTGTAAGAGAGCGCCTCTGGCAGTAGGAGCAAGCAAAGAGGCCTATCTTAGGGGCTGGGATATGACCCTTGAAGAGGGTCTGCAACTGGAAAGGGAGAAAGTTACCCACGTTGCCGGGACAGAAGATAGCATGGAGGGCGCTAGAGCTTTTTTCGAAAAGAGACCGCCTCAATACAAGGCGAAATGATTGTCCGTAGCCACACTAGTCTATTGCTCCCTGGTCCTTAAACTGCTCAATATCCTCCCAGGTGTAACCATGCTCCAGGAGGACCTCTTCCGTGTGCTGGCCAAATTCGGGAGCCGCCATTCTCACCTTTTCCGGGCTCCGGCTGAGCTTGACCGGATTGGCTATTCCCTCCATCGGTCCGTGAACGGGGTGATCATAGGAAATAAAGAAGTCATTGAGCCTGGCTTGGGGATCATTGATCACTTCCTGAAGGCTCTGCGCCGGAGACCAGGGGATGGCCGCAGCATTGAGGCGAGAACGCCACTCATCCAGGGTCTTGCTCCGAAAGACATCTTCTATGATATGGAGCAATTCAGCACAGTTTTCTTCCATCGCCTCAACTGACGTATACTTGGGATCATGCTCCAAGTCTTCCCGTTCGATCGCCTGGCAAAAACCCGACCAGTAACGCTGCGGCTGCAATCCCATGAGGAATATCCATCGATCATCCTTGGTCCTGTACCGTCCGATCAACGGATTCGTTATACCCTTTCCGGAGGTCGCCTGGGGGAAGTCCTCGCCGGTAACCAGGGTTCCGGCCAGATCGAAGGAGAGCTGGTAAACCCCGGAGTGGAACAGGGATACGTCCACTTCCTGCCCCAAGCCGGTTCTCTCTCGCGTAAACAACGCCGTCATTACCCCGGAAACCAATATCATACCGGCCATATGATCTCCGAACGCCGAGAGAAACCCCGGCGGCGGTGTGCCCGGTGCTGCCCCGGCCAGGGTAGACAATCGATGGGGTATTCCCGACCTTGCCCAAAAGGCGGTATGGTCATAGGCTGGGGCATCTTTCTCAGGTCCTTTCTTGCCATAGCCGGTCAAGGCGCCGTAGACTAGCCCGGGGTTCAGCTGGCTCAGGGTATCATAGTCGATCTTGAACCGCTCCAGATGAAAGGGCCTCAAATTGGTGAGGAAGACATCGGCACTTTCCACTAATCGATAGAGGATCTTCCGGCCGGCCTCCTGGGACACGTCCAGCGTCATGCTTCTCTTGTTACGATTGAAGTGCTCCCAAATGTAATTGATATCAGACTGGGCTCCGGTGGACGGGGACATCCCCGCCTGGATCACCCGTGATGGCTCAGCGGTTGCCACGTTTTCAATATGGACGACATCCGCACCGAAGTCACCCAGGTACCGAGCCGTCATCGGTACTGCGGCTACAGTTGACATGTCTACTACCTTAATACCTTCAAGTGCGAGAGCCATTGCTACTTCTTCTCCTTTTGTCTAATAGCTATGCCGCGCCTGTCAAGGTCATCGGCAAATACAATCGCGGCGGAGCAGACCAGCTCACCACCGTCGGATAGCCGGCAATCATTTTGTCCAGCGGGGTTCTCTCCCCTCCAGAAAGGACGCAATCCCTTCCTGGATCTCTGCGCCGGACATCGACTGGAGGTCGGCTGCGTTGACCTTCTGGTGCTCTTCCATCGTGCGTTGAAGTCCCATGTACATTTGTTGTTTGCACTTTTTCACCGCCAGGGGAGCCCCTCTCTTGAGTTTCCTTGCCATCTCCAGAGCGGCAGGCATCAACGCGTCATCAGGCACAACCTTGCTCACCAGTCCGATACGCAGCATTTCCTGTGCATCGATGATTTCACCGGAGAAGACCAGTTCGCAAGCCTTCGAAAACCCTACGATATGCGGCAGGAGATAGGTTCCGGCGCCGGTATCGGGCGTCAGGCCCCTGAGTACGAATATTTGACCGAATCTGGCACTCTCGGATGCAATTCTCACATCACAGTGCAGCGGATACTCGGACCCGAGACCCACTGCCGCCCCGTTGATCGCACAAACCGTCGGTTTGGCGATGCTGCTGAATGCCGTTTTCGGAAATCCGGTTTCATAGTCTGAAGGTTCCTGATCTGCCTGTCTGGCGGATTTCTCCTTTTTGGGCGGCGGCGTGAGTTCACCGGATGAAATATCCGTTCCGGCGCAGAAGTTGCGCCCGTTTCCGGTAAGGATCGCCACCCTTACCTCGTCATCTCTCTTGATCTCTTCGATGAATGC
>JAZFSW010000085.1:0-6735 GCA_036446375.1 Desulfobacterales bacterium
GACGATCAGGCTGAAGGCCGTAAGGCCCAGGTTATAGGCATAGGTACAATCGAATCGCGTTGGATCACTCCCCCGGCCGTCGTAGCCATAGAAATGGGTCTGCGCCCTGAATCGGGGGATAGACTGGGTGTAGATTGTCTCGACAACATCCGGGATCTGATCCGCTTCGGACATAAGGGAATCTTTCACCAGAATCTGCTTAAGCGTTTTGAGGGATATGATGTCCGGCCTAACGATCAGAAACGCCCCGTCACTGTAATCACCGAAAAGGCTTGATCCGTAGCGATCGGGAGCAAGTCCATTTCCTTCCATCGTTTTGCGGTAGTACTCCCTTTCAATACCGACCTTGTAGGTGCCCTTTTCTTTTAGAACCTCCAGATGGTCCCTGACCAGATCCATGAGAACCTTTTCGGTTTCCACCAGGGAAAACTGGAAATTGCCGTGACTGTCCCTTTCGGTAAGAAGCCCTTCTTGAAAAAACCCGGGGATGTCATTAAACAAATCATCATCCCGGGTATTCCACAAAGAGAAGATTCCATCTTCCCTTGATCGTCTGGCCAGTCGTCTCAGATAATCGAGCTTTTCGTCCAGAATGGGGAGTGTTGAATGGAAATCCTCGTCATGGGTATCGTTGTATTCGGCAATAATGGCATTGAGTTTTATAATGAAGACCTGGATCTCATTGATGAATTCCAGCAAACCTTCCGGTATGACAATGATCCCGAAATTTTTTCCCGAAGCAGCCCTTCTCACGATCCCGTCGCAGATAACCCGGGAGAGGTGCCGCAGGGTCATACCATATGCCGTGTAATCGGTCGTCCCGGTTTCCCGTGCTTTGTCCAGACGATCCCCGTCAACGTAATCGGCAAGATCCTCACCGATCAATGTCAGATTGGCATGGGTTTGAAGTGCCACCTCAAGTGCCAGGTGACTGGCTACACGCCCCATGACCTTGCACACATGCCAGTACTTGACATCGGAACTGGCATCGGTGCATAATTGACTGATACTTTTGGCAAATCCCCTTGCCGCCGAGTGAAACCCGAAGGATATGGCACAGAGAAGCGCGTTGTCGGCATCCCTGACCTGAATATCGCCGTCAATTGTTTTGGGCACCCCGATAACCTGAATGCCATCGTCAAACAGAGCCTCGGCAAGAAATGCAGCGTTGGTATTGGAATCATCCCCCCCCACAATAACCAGCGCGTCAAGTCCGAGTGTCTTGCAGGTTTCCCGGGACAGCGCCATCTTCTCAGGAGTATCAATCTTTGCCCGGCCGGTCTTGATCATGGAAAAACCACCGAGATTTCGATGGGCGTCGATCAATTCATCGGTCAATTCGATGGCTTCATTCTCAATAACCCCATCGGGTCCAAGGAGAAATCCGAATACTTTTGTCTGGGGATTGGCGGCTTTCGCCGTATCATAAAGGCCGGCGATCACATTATGTCCGCCCGGTGCCGGCCCCCCTGAAAATACAATACCGATGCGTCGCTTCCTGTGGAAACCCTCCTCCAGAGCCGGCTCGAGCGCATCGGTCCCCAGAATCCGCTGCAGGCGATTATTGATGATCCGCGGCAGCTGCTTTCTTGCCGCACTGTCCATATGGAATCGATGGTGGGCATCGTCCTCTAATATGGTATATTTACTTGAAAATACAGCACATTTCTGTGGTATCTCCCGTCTCCTCGCGGCCAGATCCGGATGAATGCAATCGATTATTTCCCGAATGTCCGGTGGCAGGATACTCCCGGATGACATCATCGTGTTGCTTTCCACATGGTCCTCCTTTGAATGCGAGGTTATCGATTCCCCCGGTCTCTCACCGGTAGCCAATCATAACTGTCCGCAGGCACCGGTGTCAAGGTTTTGAAGGCGGAACCGATCAGCCGATTCTCGCTCCATGACTGTCAGGACAAGGGAATGGCAAGATCCACTATATCTTGTATCAATACCTGCCTTTTCATACCGCCAGTTGTGTTTTTTCCTTTACAAAGCAATAGCCCTATGGTAGCTATCTTCTGGGTGTCACAGTGGTTTCCATGGGGGTTTTCCCTTCCCAGACGACCCGTCTTCCCGTGAATAAGGAGAGCGCACGAGATGAGACTTAAGACGTTGGAAATAAATGGGTTCAAATCTTTCCCTGAAAAGGCCTCCATTCAGTTTCCGTCCGGTATTTCCGCCGTTGTGGGTCCAAACGGTTGCGGCAAGAGTAATCTGGTCGATGCCCTGAGATGGGTCATGGGAGAGCAGAGCGCAAAGCAACTCCGGGGTAAAGCCATGGAAGATGTTATCTTTTCCGGTTCCAGCGGCAGGCCCCCATTGAACCTGGCCGAGGTCTCCTTAACACTGGAAAACGACAATGGTTCAGCACCGGAGGAATTAAGAGACTATTCGGAAATCATGCTGACCCGGCGCTTCCACCGTTCAGGAGAAAGCGCCTATTACATAAACAAGCGTCCCTGCAGGTTGAAAGACATCCACAACGTATTTCTCGGGAGCGGCCTCGGCGCAAAATCTTACGCGATCATTCAGCAGGGAAATATCGGCGCGATCATCGATGCCGGTCCGGAGGAACGACGCTTCTTCATTGAAGAAGCCGCCGGGGTCACCCGCTTTAAACGCCGTAAGGAAGAAGCCCTTCGAAAAGTCCAGGCCACGAATCGAAATCTTCTGCGTCTTACCGACATCACAACCGAGATAAATCGGCAGATGTCGAGCCTCAAACGTCAGGCAAGAAAGGCGGAGCTTTATCAGAAATACAGAGACCAGATCAGGCAACTCGATGTGCTCATCGGCCTGAAGAAATACGATGACTATAAACAGCTGATCGATGAAACCGCTGCCCTCCTGGAAAGCCATCAGGATGCCGACACCCAGCACGCATCCCGGCTCAAACAGATTGATGCAGCCGTTGAAGACATACGATTGAAACGATGGCAGAAAAACCAGGAGATCGCTGAGCAGAAGTCCAGAGTTTTTGAAACCCAGCGGACATTAGACAGAACCGAAAATGATCTGGCCCATCACCGTCAGGACATCAGCAGACTGGCTTCCGAGGTGGCTAGACTAACGTCATCCCATGCCACTGTGGAGGAGAAGAACCGTGATATCGCCACCGAGATTAATCTCGTGGAATCGGAGATATCATCACTGAAAAAGGAAGAAGATCAAGTAAAATCCCGCCTTGGTAGACAGCAGGGGGCGCTGCAGAGCATCACAGATAAGATTTCAACCTTTAATCGGGAACTGGAATCGGGTAAGACTGCCCTGATGGATCTTGTCACCGAGGAAGCAAAATACAAGAATATCCACCAGAACATCACAGACAATAAAGAGGGCCTAAACCGGCGCCTCAAACGATTGGATGAAGACATTTCCCTGGCAGACAAAAATGTCGGCACATGTGAAGAGATTCTCGGAGCTGCCCAGTCCCATCTTGATATCCTTCTGAAGAAAATCGACGTCATGGCCGGTCGCATCAAGGACACCGAGGCCGACCTGGACGAGAAAAGAACAGCTCTCGGCAAACAGGTCAAGCACGTTCAAACCCTGGATCTGGATCGAAACAAGACCAAATCAAGATATACTGCCCTTAAGAAGATGGCGGACAATTTCGAGTGGTACAAAGATGGGGTCAGGGCCATCATGAGAACCGATCAGCAAACACCTACGGAAAAGGACCCGGCCTTTGAGAAGCTGAAGAAAGAGGGACTGATCGGTCTCATGGCAGATATTATCGATCCGAAACCGTCCTTTGAAATACCGGTTGAAGCTGTCCTCGGAGAGGCACTTCAACATATCGTGGTTAAGGACCAAAAAACTGGGCTCGAACTGATCCAGTATCTCCAGTCCCATAGTGCCGGACGGTCCGGTTTCATTCCCGCTTCGGATGTTAAACCCATTGCCGGCAAGGGACAGGCAACACCGGACCGGTCAAAGCGTTTGCTGAATCATGTATCGGTCAGGCACGGTTTCGAGAACATTGCCGAAGCGCTTCTGGGCCATGTGGTCGTCACCGACACCATCGCTGAAGCCGAGTCTGTCTTTAACCGAAACGGCGTCCTGCAAACCGTGGTTACAAAGGATGGCGATCTTATCTCTCATCAGGGCGTCCTGATCGGGGGAAGCAAAGAAAAAATATCCGGCATTCTGTCAAAGAAGCAGGAGTTAAAACAGTTGGAACACCAGATGGCCCGTTTTGACAAAGAGCTGTCAGCGGCCCGTTTGACGCAAGACAAGATGGAATCCGACACCCGGACCTGTGAAAGCAGTCTGCAGAAGCTAATCGAAAGAAACAATGAGCTGCTCTATGACCGGACCGAAGCCGAAAAAGATCTCTACAAGACCACAGAGGACCTGAAACACGCCAAACGCCATCTCGACATTCTGACCATGGAGCAAGACCAGCTGGCCGGCGAAGAAAGTGATCTTGACAGCCAGATCGTTAAGAACAAGACCGTGGTCGCACAAATCACCGATTCAGTAGGGGCTGCCCAGGATAAGGTAACGCAGCTGTCAGAGACAGTCGGTGGGTTCTCTCTGGAGATGGAGCAATTCAACCAGACGGTCATCGATCTTAACCTGAAGTTGACCACACTCAATGCCAGGATGGACAACAACCGAAGCACGCGGAAGCGATTGATGGAATTCCGCGATGATGGGACCGTTCAGCTGGAACAGATATCCAGGGAAATGGCTCAGAAGAAACAACAACAGACCGTATCGACCCAAAAGATCGGAGAATTCGAAGCCGCCCTTTCACGGATGTATGACGATATGAAGCGGCTTGAGCAAGACCTTGAAGACAACGAGGCGGTATACCAGACCATTGACGCGCAGCTGAAAGACAACGACAATGTCATATCCGAGATACAAAGCCAGCGGGAGGCATTAACACAAAAAATGCGGGTGCTGGAACTCGAGCAATCCGAGCGCCACATCAAACGAGACACGATAGCCAGTCGGTTGGAAGAGCAGTACCTTCGCCCTTTTGTCAAACTGAGAAACGAATTTGATCCCCTCAGAGACGATCCGGAAAGCCCCATAACAGGTGCGCTAACTGGAATGGAAGAAGATCTTTCAACCCTGAGAGACAAGATTGCAAGAATTAACGATGTAAATCTCGGGGCGATAAAGGAATACGACCAGCTTCAGCAGCGCTATGAATTTCTCTGCGATCAACGCGATGACCTTGTCCAGGCAATTGAGGATCTTCACAAGGTGATAAGAAAGATCAATCGAATAACCCAGGAACGATTTATGGAAACATTGTCATCCGTGAATGAGAAGCTAAATGAGGTGTTTCCCCGGTTGTTTGAAGGCGGCACCGCCCAGCTGATACTATCGGAACCCGACAGGCCCCTTGAAACCGGTGTCGAGTTTCTGATTCATCCTCCGGGGAAGAAACTCACCCGTATGAGTTTGCTGTCAGGCGGCGAAAAGGCCCTCTCTGCGATTGCATTCATATTTTCGATCTTTCTCATTAAGCCGCAATCTTTCTGTCTGATGGATGAAATTGATGCCCCCCTTGATGATGCCAATATCTATCGTTTCAACAATCTGCTTCAGATGATCGGTGAAAAGTCTCAGGTGGTCATGATCACCCACAATAAAAGGACCATGGAATTTGCCGATAAGCTTTTTGGCATCACCATGGTAGACAAAGGGATCTCTAAAGTGGTATCGGTGAACCTCAATCAGGAAGACAGCGATAGTCCACAACTGATGGCCACCCCATAGGAAACGCGACCACCTTGCCCGATCTAACTGGAAAACAACCGCCATCGCCTCCCGGTTCGACAGAACGAACCGGGTTTTTTAGTCGCTTGAGAAACCGGCTGGGCAAAACCCGAAAAGCGTTTTCCCTGGGCATTGAGAAACTCTTTGAGGGAAAGACCGCCATAGATGATGATCTGCTGGAGGGACTCGAAGAACTACTGATTACCTCGGATATCGGTGTCCGTACATCAATGGCACTTATCGAGAAAATATCCGGTCAATCCTCGAAAATATCGGACACGGATCAGCTGAAAACCGTGCTGAGAGAAGAAATAGCTGCTCTTCTCTCTGTTACCGGTTCCCCGGGATCCCCCCCACCGGATACTGAAAAACCCCGTGTGATAATGGTCGTTGGGGTCAACGGGGTCGGAAAAACAACAACCATCGGAAAACTGGCCGCCAGAGCGACAGCGCAAGGCGATACCGTTCTCATCGCTGCAGCCGATACATTCAGGGCTGCAGCCATTGAGCAGTTGACGATATGGGCCGACCGGGCCGGTGCCGACATCGTGAAACACAAGGAGCAAGCTGACCCTGCAGCCGTAGTATATGACAGCATCGAAGCCGCGCGAGCCAGAGGCGTAGATATGGTCCTTATCGATACTGCCGGAAGGCTTCACACCAAAGTCAACCTCATGGAAGAGTTGAAGAAGATGAGGCGAATCATTTCAGATAGAATCCCCAGCGCACCCCATGAGATCCTTTTGGTCCTGGATGCCACCACGGGTCAGAATGCCATTTCCCAGGCCAAACGCTTCAATGAGGTCCTTTCGATAACGGGAATTGTCCTGGCGAAACTCGATGGTACGGCCAAAGGGGGAATTGCAGTCAGCATCTGTCAGGAGTTAAACGTCCCCCTGAAATACATCGGCATCGGTGAGAATATCCAGGATCTGCAGGATTTTGACGCCCCGCAATTTACCGAAGCATTGTTTGAAGACACCCCTCAATAAA
>JAZFSW010000086.1:0-2339 GCA_036446375.1 Desulfobacterales bacterium
AGTGCTTCCTGCTCCAAGAACCGTCATTTCAGGATGCAGGTCATGCCATGACACCATGGCATCTGAAGTATACCGAATGAGGGATTGAAAAGAAATACCTTTTGTCTCTCAGTGGTCTGTGCGAGCTGAATGCGGTGAATATGTCCCGTGAATACAGGGCTGCAAAGCAACGGGGAAGATCGCCACGTCTGACTAAATCCGGGCCGTTGCGTGGCCTGACCATGGACTATCACTGCAATATGTTTGACAATTTCATAAGAATAGTCAATATATCAATCTCACTTGTCCTGTGCTATCGCATGCTTATTATGAGCAGCATTAACCCTATGGTTATGGGAGGATGTGAAGATGACAGAAACCAGGACCGATCCAGATGCAGGTGAAGAAACAGCATCCACAGCCATTCCCCAAAAAAAACCGAAAGCACATGTGACATGGGAAAAACCATCCATATGGACTAAACTGGCCTACGCGATACCCGCTTTTTCTTCGGCTGCTATGGTTGCCCCCATGGCTGTTGAATTGAAGATTTTCTACACGGATGTGTTGCTGGTTCCAGCGGGTCTATTGGCTCTTGCCACAGCCATTGCCCGGGCCTTTGATGCCCTTACCGATCCGTTAATGGCATCTATTACCGATAATACGAAAACCCGATGGGGTAGGCGTAAACTCTATATCCCCCTTGGGGTTCCTCTCAGTGCCTTATGCTACTGGATGATGTTTGTTCCTCCCCGAAGCCTGGTCGAACCGATGTCTGTGGTGATCTGGGTTGGGCTGGCTTTTGCGGGATACTACCTTTTCCATACGATCTGGGCGGTTCCCTACCATGCACTGGGTCTCGAAATGACCCCGGACTATGACGATCGGACCAGCTTGTTCGGTATACGTGCAATTCTTGGCGGGATCGGTGTGATATTGTCCTTTGCTATACTTACCTGGCTCCACACCCATATGGACTGGTTCTACGATCTGCGGCAGATGCTATCCATCCTTACCGGGATCCTTGCCTTTCAGATGCTGTTCTTTTATGTTTTTCCGCTAATTGGCGTTAAGGAAAATCCCGATTTTGTGCAGAGAAAGGGTGCGCCTCTGGTTCCCGGGATACGGCGAGCGTTGCGCAACGGCCCCTTCAAGATTATTCTGACCGTCATGATTGTTGGTAGTATTGCATCCAGCATTCCGCCGTTGCTGATGCCCTACTTTTCAAAGTACGTGCTTGTTTTGCCCAGTAAATATCGATCCATTTTCGCGCTTATCTATGTGATTGCCATGACCGCAGGGATGCCTGTATGGATGCGGCTGACCCGTAAGTACGGCAAGCTGGTCGTCTGGGTCATATCGGCTGTTTTGGCAGGCATTGCCGGCTTTGCATTCTGGTTTCTGAGACAGGGGATGGTTGTCGCCATGGCTCTGCTTGAGGTCGTTCGCGGGTTTTGTGCCGGGTCCCACGGCATCCTCGGACCGGCCATGCTGGCAGATGTTGTTGACTATGATGAATTGCGAACCGGCAAGCGCCGTGAGGCACAATTTAGTGTGTTTCTGAGCTTGCTTCCCAAATTCATCAGCATTATCGCCGCAACACTTCCACTGGCGATTCTGGGTATCTCGGGATACGATCCATCCATGGATGTTCTCCCGGATACGGCGGTTCTTGCCATTCGAAGCCTGTTTTCCTGGTTTCCCCTCGGGTTCCAGGTGGTTATATTGATCGTTATCCTGAAATACCCCATCAGTAAATTCGTCCATGAGCAAATCCGGGAAGGTGTCGGTCTCCATCGTCAGGGAAAAGAGGCCGTTGATCCTATTACCGGAAGAACATTGCCCCCTCATGATAAGCAGATCGTTGATGAAGATACGGGGTGGCTACTGGATAACTTCTCTGTTAAAGAGCTTATGCATATAGCAGAGAAGGGGACGTCGCAACTCGCGACACAGGTGAGGGTTCCGATCGTACGGGCCGGTCTTATCTGCCTGGGAACGATTGTTGCCACCATATGGATGTTGAGAGATTCCATGTCAATGTCCCAGATGGACCAGCTTAAGCAAGGGATTGGTTCGTTTCTTGTCATTGTTGCCGGTCTGGCTTTGACCATGACCGTTTTTCATATTTTGCGCCTGCGGGCGGCAAGAAATCTGATCGATGAGCCTGTGGACGCCGATGTTATTCGCAAGCATCTGGATATCATCTGACATCCTCGAAAAACCATAGAAGCGTGATATTCAGGTGGCTTTCACTCGTCTCAATCCAAGCCGAAAAGCCGTGTAGGCGCTATCCTTAGGATCATTCACCTATTTTGGAGATGATCCATACTCCTGGCCTATGTCCTCATTGGATAATC
>JAZFSW010000087.1:0-4191 GCA_036446375.1 Desulfobacterales bacterium
ATTCTGCTTGACTTTCGACTGACAATATTGAATAAGGGCAGGCATTATTTAACTGTGTTTGAGCAGGACAAAGAGAGGAGGTGCGATTTTATGAAAGTATCGATTAAGCAGAGCCCTGTCATAATATTACGCCTCGAAAGGATGTTTGGCTGAACAGATTCTGTTAAGATGTAACAGATAACGGCCGCCCACGAGGGTGGCCTTTTTTATTCTACCTGGGCCGCGAGCGTAGTACATAGTCGCGGCTTTTTTTGTCATCGGACCCAACGGATCGATCAATGAATCTTCCCATCAAAGACTATTTCCAGCTGATCGCCGTCTACCTCAAGCCCCTGTGGCGCCGGGTGGCGTTGCTTGCGGTCTTTCTATTTGGCGGCATTGCGCTCCAACTGTGGACACCGCAGATTCTCAGAGCGTTTATTGACACCGCCCAGGCCGGAGGTGCGTCCGAGGTCCTGGTACGGATCGGGCTTCTCTATCTGACCGTAACCATCGCCCTGCATACATTGCAGATGGGAGCGACCTATGCCACCGAGAATATCAAATGGTACGCCACCAACCATCTGCGCAATGACCTGTCCGATCACTGTATGGCATTGGACATGGATTTTCATCACAAGCACACCCCCGGCGCAATGATTGAGCGTATCGATGGGGATGTCATGGAGCTGTCGAACTTCTTTTCACAATTCGTATTGCGAGTGGTAGGAAACGGCGTGTTGTTGGTGGGGGTACTGGTATTGCTGTATCGGGAGCATTGGATCATCGGTTCGGTGTTCACCGTGTTTGCCGGGCTGATGCTGTTTGGTCTGGGAAAGACCGTTCATTTTGCGATGCCGTTCTGGGAAGCGCGTCGTCAGGCCATGGCCGAGATGTTCGGGTTGATCGAGGAATACCTCGGCGGCACCGAAGACATTCGCGCAAACGGTGCAACCGCTTATGTGATGCGTCAGCTGCAGCAAGCCATCCATACGCTCTATCGTGCTTCCCGGAAAGCACTCATCTTCGGTAACCTCACCTGGGGGTCCACCAATATTCTTTTCGCGATAGGCCGGGTGTTGGCCCTGGGGTTGGGAGCGTGGCTATACAGCAGTCAGTCCATCACGATGGGAACGGTCTTCATGATCTACCAATACAGCACTTCACTTCACGGCCCTCTGGAGCAGTTGGCACGTGAAATGCAGGATCTGCAGTCTGCGACTGCCAGTATCAAGCGAATCGAAGGCTTGTTCCATGAGCGATCTGCCATTATCGAACCCGAAAGCCCCAGGGGTCTTCCCACCGGCCCCTTATCTGTGGCTTTTGATGACGTGACATTCGGGTATTCATCCGGGGACGCTGTTCTCAGGGACGTTACCTTTACGCTGGAAGCAGAGAAAGTCCTTGGGCTGCTGGGCCGCACAGGCAGTGGGAAATCCACAATTACCCGTTTGCTGTGCCGGCTATACGATCCCCAGAACGGCAGGATACATCTGGGGGGCACGGATCTGCTCGATTCATCCCTGGCGGACGTACGGCATCGGGTGGGAAAAGTGACCCAGGAAGTGCAGTTGTTTCAGGCTTCGGTCCGCGACAACCTGACGTTTTTTGATGGGAGCATTGCCGATGACAGGATCATCGAAACCTTGGAGATGCTGGGCTTGGGAGAGTGGCTGGCCGAGCTGCCCCGGGGATTGGATCAACGCCTGGCTTCCGGCGGCAGGAGCCTGTCTGCAGGTGAGGCTCAGTTGCTGGCTTTCACCCGCGTCTTTCTGGAAGATCCAGGGTTGGTTATCCTGGATGAAGCGTCTTCACGACTGGATCCGTATACCGAGCAATTGATCGAGGGGGCGATCGATAAACTGCTGAAGGGGCGTACGGCCATCATCGTGGCCCATCATCTGGCGACCGTGCACCGTGCAGATGACATCCTGATTCTTGATGAAGGTCAGGTGGTTGAGCACGGCAGGCGCGAAGCACTGGCAAAAGATATCGATACCCGATTTTATGGACTACTTCAAACCGGTGGTATGGTGGAGATGTTGTCGTGAAAAGTGAATCCTCCAATCAACTCAGGATGGGCATCTGGCAAATCACCGGCCGGCTGATCAAGCATCGTCCCTGGTTGTACGTGCTCAATGTGCTTCTCTGGGGCACACTGCACCTGACGCCGCTCATCCCGGGACTGATTGCCCGTGAGATCCTCAACCAGATCAGTGGACACGCCTCGGTCGACTGGGACCTGTGGATCCTGCTTGCCCTACTGGTGGGTGTGGGTGTGGGTCGGTTCGGGAACCTTCTTCTGGGACTGCTCGCCTACATCCCCTTTCGGTTGAACGTGCGTTTTACGCTCATTCTGAACATGATGAGGCATATCCTGTATCGTCCGGGTGCAGACGCACTGCCCGGCTCACCCGGGGAAGCGATCAGCCGCTTTCGGGGAGATACCGATCGTGTCGCTACCTTTGCGGCCGATTGGGTGGTGGACATGTTGGGGTTGAGCCTGGCGGCGTTCATCGGGCTTGCAGTGATGTATCGAATCAGTCCATTGACCACCTCAACCATTCTGATCCCTCTGGCTGTAGTGATTATTGTCACCGCCCTGATGCGAAAACGCCTGGAGGTTTATCGGGAAGCAGAACGAAAAGCAACCGGTAGGGTGACCGGTTTCATCGGCGAGATGTATGGTGCTGTTCAAGCCGTCAAGGTGGCCAATGCGGGCTCCAGCGTGAACCGGCGGTTTTCCGAGCTCAACGAAATCCGTCGAAAGGCCGCCCTTAGGGATAGTCTATTCAGCCAGCTGCTGCGCACTTCGTTTCGTGGCACCATTGAAGTCAGCGTGGGTATCATTCTGCTGGTCACCGGACAAGATATTCGGGGGGGCACCTTTACGGTGGGAGACTTCGTGCTCTTCCTATCTTACCTGTGGCCGGTGACCGATGGTTTGACCTACCTGGGTGAGATGCTGGCCGTGCAAAAGCAGAGCAACGTTTCGGTGGATCGAATAGATGCCCTGCTGAAGCACAGCCCCAAGGGTGCTGCCGTAGACCGTATTGACGTCAACCTAGACGGGCAGTTGGCAACGATTCCCGAATTGATCAAGTTGCCATCGGATCGTTTTGAGCAGTTGGTTACCAAAGATCTGGCTTACGATTATCCGGGAACTCACCGGGGTATCCGGGAGATCAACCTGGATCTGCACCGCGGATCGTTTACGGTCATTACCGGCAGAATCGGATCGGGGAAAACCACGCTGCTGCGCGTGCTGTTGGGTCTGCTATCCAAAACCCATGGTGAAATCCTGTGGAACGGTATTCCGGTAGCCGATCCGGCCGATTTCTTTGTGCCGCCACGCTGCGCATATACCGGACAGGTACCGCGCTTGTTTAGCGATACCTTGCGTAACAACATTCTGATGGGCCTGCCTGAAACGTCGATAGACATTCCCCATGCCATCCACGCTGCTGTAATGGAAAAGGACCTGGACGATCTGGATCATCACCTCGACACATTGGTGGGTCCGCGCGGGATCAAGCTCTCGGGCGGCCAGATGCAACGTACCGCCGCCGCACGTATGTTCTCCCGCAAACCCGAGCTGTATGTGTTCGATGATCTGTCCAGTACCCTGGATGTGGAGACCGAGCGCCTATTGTGGCAGCGGATGTTTAATCCCACGGGAGCCGATGAGGATCGCCAACCGGAAACCACTTGCCTGGTGGTGTCCCATCGCCATGCCGCACTGATGCGTGCGGATCATATTATCGTTTTAAAGGATGGCCGGGTCGAATCGGAGGGCACCCTGAAGCAACTGCTGGATAGCTCTTCCGAGTTGCAGCTATTGTGGCAGGGAGATCCGGTGTAGGCCTAGACGGTATCCATTTGCTTAAATTCAGAAAGTTTACTAAAGATGGGCAGCGCTATTGAGATGCCGGGCGTTGGCTTTATATGCCCCATCCGGATAGACCGGCCTCCGGCACGTAGAGAGCCTACGCCTCGGAGAGAAAAAGGTAGCCACAAAGACACGAAGGCACTGCAGCCTATTTCAAGACCCCGATCTCCACATTTCTGTGCCAATGATCTTGGTCGGATAGGAAGCTCAGCTCGGGATTTGAAATGGGCCCTATGAAAGAATTTCCATTCTTATTTAACTTCGTGTCTTTGTGCCTTGGTGCTTTGACGCAGTGGTGGCGAGATTGTCCTTTGAAGCAAATC